>NZ_BAAJLP010000028.1:0-74867 GCF_057547795.1 Alteromonas sp. 4NH20-0104
CTGCTGGAAAGGTCGTATTAAACCCACAATATCATGCAAGGGGGTCCCCGCTTAAAGCATGCGGGGATGACGATTTTTACTGCCGTCATCCCGGCCCCGAGCCGGGATCTCCTTAAAAGGTTGATTCACCAGATACAGCCTTTTCGCAATAGCACTTTTTAACTCTACAACATCATGTTGGGAGATCCCGGATAGCTCTGCGAGCTTCCGGGAAGACGTAGTCGGTTCGGGGATGACGATTTTTACTGCCGTCATCCCGGCCCCGAGCCGGGATCTCCTTAAAAGGTTGATTCACCAGATACAGCCTTTTCGAAATAGCACTTTTTAACTCTACGACATCATGTTGGGAGATCCCGGATAGCTCTGCGAGCTTCCGGGATGACGAAGCCGGTACGGGGATGACGATTTCTATTCCGTCATCCCGGCCTCCGAGCCGGGATCTCCTGAAAAGGTTGATTCACCAGATAGAGCCTGTTCGCAATAGCACTTTTTAATTCTACGACATCATGTTGGGAGATCCCGGATAGCTCTGCGAGCTTCCGGGAAGACGCAGTCGGTTCGGGAATGACGTGGTTGTTTGAACTCCGTCATCCCGGCCTCCGAGCCGGGATCGCCTTAAAAGGCTGACTCTTCAGATAATACTTACTTCGGTGGCGGTGGCAATAAAGCCAGTGCTGAAGGTGGCAGGGCAGACATATCTATCATCACGCCTTTCTTTGCTGCTTCCTGACCAATAATAGCGCCGATGTCCTGTGGAGATTTAGCGCCGGACTCTTTCACTGCAGCCTCTACAGCACCGAAGAACTCCTGAAAATGGCCGGGTGCAACCAAAACCAGTAAATGAGCAGGCTCATCGTAGGGGTTCCAGAAACCATGCTGATTGTTGCGTGGCAATGACGCTACAGTGCCAGGCTCAGCAATCACCTCATCGGTTCCATTAAGAAAATGTACCGTGCCGTCTAATACGATAAATATTTCATCTTCATTGGTGTGGGTATGGGGCGGAGCGCCGAGTGACTTTGCGGGTAATATTTCCTCGAACAGGCCGATCTCGGAAGGTAAATCACCCGTTTTGACATGCTGATAGATAGGTCTGCCGGTATACATTATGGGTTTACCCTCACCAAGCTTAGTAAAAAAAGCGTGGTATTCACCGTGCCTTGATTCATGTTGATGTGCCAAAACAGGGGCCGCCAACAAAGCCGCAACGCCTGCCACTGCAGCAAATGTTACCTTTTTCATAGATACTCCTTGTTATTATCTGCATAAAATATGAGCAAGTAACGAGCGGTGGTCAAGTTTTTAACCGGTATCCCTAATTTCTGGTAGCCGGTACAGCTTAAAATGTGCCTGAAAAAAGGCAGGCTAAAGGTAATTGAATCTTAACCTTTGCCTGTAAGCGGCTCAGGAAACCCAGGTAAGACTATGCTTAAAATAATTACATGCCATGCTTTTCAGGCCTTCGGTATCTATATGGTTTACATCAACATTCTCAATTGGATGACGAACCGGATATTTGAACTGACAACAGACACAAGCCTGCTGCCTTATTTCTTTATATTATCGGCTTGTAATCTGTTTCTTCGCCAGGAAGAGACAATGAGTCAGCATAGCCTTCCTCCCTTGAAACGAACTTGTAGCGGTGCAGTTATCAGCAAACTATGACGTCATGTAAACGTCATCAATGTGGGGTAGCGTCGGGCTTTATTTGCCAACAAGGTTAAGCGATGAAATGGGATTCAATTAAGTCCCGGTTACTCTTAATGACCACCTTGTGTGTTTTCGGTATGGGATTAATGACCGTTAATCAGCATTACTTTGGTCAGAAATTAAGTGCCCTCAATGAGCAGAACGTAGCGTTACAGCAACTGCAAACAAGTCTGCTGCAATTGCGGCGCCACGAAAAAGACTTCCTTTTGCGCCATGATCGTCGTTATCTTCAGCAATTTCGCGCGCAATACCAGCATTTTATCGGCACGGTTCATACCCTTGATAAGGTCATTGAGCAATATCATCTGCCGCCTACTCTGGTGAGTAATATTGCGGTAAACAGTGAACAGTATGCCCGGCATTTTTATCAGTTGGCAGAATTGATGGAAAGTTATGGATTAACCGCTGAAACGGGGATAAACGGCGAACTTCGCCAGCTTTCCACGGCGTTAAATACCCGGGCTGAAGGGCTCACGCCAGCTCTGGTAAACTTGCTCGGTCGAGCCACTTATCTGGCCGCCGATTATCAACTTATCGCCGATCCGAAAACTCTGGAAGCACTCAGACAAACGCTGTCACTCATCCTTGGTAGTCAGTCGTTACCCGTGGAAGTCGAAGGCCTGTTGGTTGATTTTCGCCAGCAGGTAAATCGTCTGGTTGAGGTTAAGCAACAAATCGGCTTTACCGAACAACAAGGCCTACGTGGTCAGTTTCGCCAGCAGGCCCATCGGGTTGAAGATGATTTGGCTGCATTGGATAAAGCCCTGCAACCCGTACTGTTATCGCATAAAGAACAGGCAACCATGTACAGTACGGCCATTGCTGTACTGACATCAGTCGCACTAATTTTGTTACTGGTCAAAAGTTTTGCGACCTTCCACCGGTCTTTTGCTAACTTCGTACTGTTTTTTTACCGCTGTAAACGGCAATATCAACGTATAGACCCAAAGCAACTCGGATTTTCGGAGTTTCGTTCGCTCGCTGCACTGGCCAATGAGATGGTTGAAAGCAGGCGGCTAACCGAGCAACGACTGGCCAAACTGGAAGCCGCCGGCCGGAAATCTTCAGAGGTTGCGCCATAACATTTTATAAGAGGGCAGCAATGCAATTTAATCAACTAGGTAGTAGCGACTTACAGGTATCGGAAATTTGCCTCGGGACCATGACATTTGGTATTCAGAATACGCAGAAGGATGCTAACGACCAACTCGACTACGCGGTCGATTACGGCATTAACTTCATCGATACTGCTGAAATGTATCCAATCCCGCCTAATGAAGCGACCTACGCTGATACCGAGCGTTTTATTGGTAACTGGCTGGCAGCGAATCAGGATAAGCGTGAAAAGCTGGTGCTGATGACCAAAATTGCCGGCAGTGGCCTGGCTTACATCCGCGATGCCAGCCCCATTAGCAGTAACAGTATTGCGGTGGCGCTCGATGAGTCACTGAAGCGGCTGCAAACCGATTATGTTGATGTTTACCAGTTACACTGGCCAAATCGTACTTCACCACATTTTGCCAAACACTGGCCCTGGCGGACGAATCCGCTGGATACCGATGTCGAGCGTGAGCGTGATGGTATGCGGGATATAGTTCAAGGTATAGGTGAGGCAATTAAAGCCGGTAAAATTCGCCATTGGGGTTTATCGGACGATACCCCCTGGGGGATTCACACCTTTTTAAATATCTGTCGCGAGCTTAATGTGCCTAAGCCGGTATCAATTCAGAATGAGTTTAGTCTGCTGCATATGAAAGACTGGCCTTATTTAATCGAAACCTGTGTATTTGAAGATATTGCTTATCTGCCCTGGTCGCCGCTGGCCACAGGATTACTGACCGGTAAATACCAGAATGATGAGCGCCCGAAGGGCAGCCGCTGGACCTTTGTTCAGCGCCAGGGCTTATTCAGAAATACCACTGAAGCCCATGAGGCGACCGCGCGCTATATGGAAGTTGCCGAGCGCGCTAAAATCTCGCCCGCCCAACTGGCGCTGGCGTGGTGCAAGCAGGTCCCCGGCGTGACATCCACCATCATTGGCGCAACCAGCGTGGCGCAGTTAAAAGAAAACATCGACGCATTCGAAATATGCCTGACGGAAGACACCAAAAGACAAATCCACCAGGTGATCAAGCGCTACCCGGTGGCTTATTAGGTATGCACTTAAGGGATTTCTTTAGCCGTTGAAATGTTGCTTTAAATACTCAGGTGAAACTAATTTTGCGTAACGTTTTTTCTCATTCTGATTAAAGCTAACCGTTAAAAGCACTGACTCCGCCTCTTCTTCGGGAAGATCGGGAGCAGTGCACTGAGCATCGCTAGGAATTGAATAGTTTACAATATCAAGCAAGCAGTTAACCCGAATACCAAAGGTATCATTGTCATTCTTTAGCACCAAAATACGCTCAAGTTTGCCTTGGTTAATCTTAGTCTTCGTGTGGTAATCACTGTTGTTGACCGAAAAAAGAGAGCGAAAATCATAAACCGCAACAGACTTATTATGAAGTAATATCATACCGCACAGATAACCATTGTCTGATACCGGAATAATTGGAGTATCCGCAGGGGCGATTTCGACAATATCACTAAGGTCAGATAAAATTTCGGTGCCCATATCATAGTGGATAGCACGGTTTTGCTCACTGTTACAAATTAGTTGGTTTTCTGAAATCTTTTGTTTATCTGACCGGCATAGACCCATTACGCCTTGAATAGCTTCATTGTTTGCGAGATAGTCAATATCCACTTCCATGATAAGAGGCGGACTCTGCTCAACTTCTGCTCCTGCGTTTTGATTGCAAACGGCAGACACTGGATACAACGTTGAAAACCAACTGTGTCCGCTAAATGTCTGCTCCGGCTTTTTTATGGCCTGCTGTGAGTCAACTTCAACCACCTCTATTATACAATCAACACTGAATCCGATCTGATGTTCATTAATGTTGATGAAAACAGTTGGACGTTGTTGAGGCGCTATTTCACTAGGCTGTCCGAATATCAAGCAAGCTAGATCCAATACCGGGATCAATTTACCCAGGTGCGCGGTTTCACCAAGATAACACGGGCTGCTGCAAGTGCTTGTTTCCACGTTGGTGATGTTAAGACTACTAAAGATGCTTTTGGCATTGAAAGCCAGCATTCTTTCGCCAATTTTTATCAGCATAAATATTTGCGGTTGTAATGTGTCTTTGGAGAGATGCTCTGGATGAAGCGCAGTAGTGTCAGGCGTGGTAACGAAAGGTAATGCTGAATCTGCAAAAAGCATTTCATGGTTAAGCATAGTGACGGTACTTTGGGTTAACTGATAATAGAAGCTACCCGAGAAAACACTCTGTTCAGAATGAGAAGTAAACCGGCCAATAGTGTGCACATCGATGTCAAACATTCCCACAACCTCATCAATGGCAATGCCAATCAGCGAGTCAACAAAACTGAGTATCACAATAATGTCATGCTGTCTGCAAGTGTTGGCATTGCTTACATATGTTTCCAGGCTAATTACAGGAATAACCCAACCGCGTCGGTTAAAGCCGCCAATTACACAGGCTTGAGGCGACATTAAGGGCGTGACATCCTGAAAAGGCATTACTTCGCTTACCACCAATCAAAAGAAAGCTGCCGAAGGAATTTTCTGAATCAGCCGGATAAAGCACGACCAGCATCGTTCTGGAATTGAGTTTTCTGTCTTGTTTGGCTCTAAAATAACGTCGAGTAGGCAAATTTTGGGAAATAGCCGCAAAATCGAGTTCATCATCGGAATAAAACACTTCATCAAAGTGGGTTTCCTCCAGTGTGGTGAGGCCAAGAAATGCAAGCAGTCTTTCGTTGCAACCAACAAATTGACCGCCTTGGGAAATTTCACCTATACAAAACTCATTGCCAACGCAACTCTCCAAATGTTTATTGAAGGCGACATTCATAATGTCGCCCTTGATATCTAATAATTCCTGACCGGTTGAATCTGACATGTTGACCTCGTTGTGGACAATGCTTTTTGGATAACTCATAAACATAGGCTTGATAAAAAGGTATTGTTTTATCGTCTATAGCTAGCTTTATAAACATCAACAAATCGTGATTTGAACAATAAACGAACAGTATTAATTTGCTATTAGTCTTAAGTTTAAGAGGCAATAATTTTGAATTTCATCTCCAAGTGTCTGTTTTTATTTGCTTGACATTATTGATTCACCGTAAATGATGAACATTGAAAAATTAACTTAATGAAAATTAAAAAAATAAAAACCATCCAATGTGACAAAAGTGACAAATGGGCAATATATTGCTTTGGTGTTTGTTGTGCGCATTAGTTGTTTTTTTTATAACAAGGTATTGGGAATAATACCTATGTGCTGGGCGTTTTTCGTCCAATCTATATGCACAAGCACTGTGTGTGTAGTTGAGACGAAGATTCGAGGTAACCCATGGCACTGAAAAAACATGCAGAACAATCGGTTTCTGCACCTGCTGTAAGAGTTGATGCAAAAATGCGTCGCGAGGCAGAAGAGCAGCGGCGTAAGGCGCGAACCCTGGCAAGGCAACAACAGGCAGCAGAGCGCGTTGCAACAGCAACGGCAGAACTTGCCAGCGGTATTAGTCAGTCTGCCAGTGCCACCGACCAGTTAAGTACCGCTATAAACGAAATTGCTGCGGGCGCAGAGGAATCAAGCAGCGCCAGTCAGGAAAGCCTGGCGGCCATTACTCAAATATCGGCCTCGTTGACAGCACAACTGGAACTTTCCGGCCGCTCAAAAGACACCACCTTATCCCTTCAGAAGTTTGTTGAAAGTGTCATGACAGATTTAACCACAATGATGGATAGTGTTAAGACGGCTTCGGAGCATCAGTCCCGCTCCGTTGTGATGATGAGTGAGCTCGAGCAACAGGCATCTAACATAGGCGAGGCAGTAAAACAGGTCACCAGAATCGCCGACCAAACCAACCTTTTAGCCCTTAACGCCGCCATTGAAGCAGGCCGAGCAGGTAAACATGGTAAAGGGTTTGCTGTAGTTGCTGATACTGTTCGCGCGCTGGCCGAAGTGTCAGACAAAAGCGCTGCGGAAATCGCCCAGCAGATCGAGCTTATACAACAACAGTCAAATAACGTGTCTGACTCGGTGAAACGTTCATCAGAAGCGGCCCTTGACGAAGTGAGTAAAGGCGAAAAGGTCACTACTCAGTTAGAACGAATTAAAACCGACATGCAGTCAATCGCAGAAGGTGCCGAGACACTGCAAGCTCAGATAACCGAGATGGACTCGGCGTCCCGCGATATTCAGAAAGGAGCCGAAGCCATCTCTTGTGCTGCCGATGAGCAATCGTCGGCAGCTCAGGAAGTGTCAAGCAATATTGGTGAGCAAAGCAGCGCTTTGACCCAGGCTGAACAAGCAGCGCAATCCCTTGAAATCATTACTGAAGAGTTAAAGAACAGCACTGACATTAACAAAAGCGCAGAAGAAGTTGCATCGTCTGCCGAAGAGTTGTCTTCCAGCATGGAAGAGATCAGCCGTTCGACTACTGAAATATCCACTGCACTGAGCCAGATTAATAATGGCGCACAACAGGCTGCTGCGGCTGTGGATCAGTCAGTTTCCAGTATTAACATTCTCCGAGAAGGTGTGAATGAGTCTTCTCGACAGTGTGACGAAAGCCTCACTAAAGGTGATGTGATCACGTCATTGCTAAAGGAAAACCGGGCATTAATTGAAGAGATGGTTGAGGGCATCAATAAGGCGCTTAAAACCAGCAAAGAGAATGTGTCATCCATTTCGGAAATGGAAGTGATGACCCGTCAAATCGATAAAGTTATCGATACGATCACAACGGTATCGGTAAAAACCAGCATGCTGGCGGTTAATGGTGCTGTGGAGGCGGCCCGAGCGGGGGAATATGGTAAGGGTTTTGCGGTAGTTTCTGCCGATATACAAAGCCTCGCTGATGAAGCTGCCGAAAACGTGGAACAAATCAAAGACCTGATAAAAGCCATTCAGGAACAGACAATTTGTGTTAAGCAGGATCTGACTAACGTTGCAGACAGTGCTTACCGGGAGGTTTTAAAAGCGCAGAAAACCACAACCGATATAGCGAGCATTGCCAAAGATATGGAAGTTGTGCTCGGCTACAACAAAGATATACAACAGGCCTCAGAAGAAATCGCGGCAGCAGTGACTCAGGCGCATAAAGGTATGGAACAAATCGCCACTGCTAATGAGCAAGCCAGCAGTAACTGTCAGCAAGCGCTCTCTGCGGCTGATCAGCAAAGCAAAGGCATGGAAATTCTCGCTCAGTCTATCGAAGAGATTGCTTCTGTTGCCGACGAGATGCAAAACGGTTAATTGCGACCTGGAGGTTTTCCATGAACGATACAGAAATACAGGAAAGCACAACGGGCGAAAGCGAGCTGCAGTTCGTGTCTTTTTTAATCGGCGGCGAAAAGTTTGCTTTTCCTATGAACTCAGTAGGCGAAATTATTCGCGTACCTTCAATGGTGGGAGTGCCACTGGGTACACCACAAATGCTGGGCCTGGCCAATCTGCGCGGTAATGTACTGCCGGTTTATGATTTACGGGTAGTGTTATTGGGCGAAAGAACCGCAAGCACTGACAGTTCTAGGGTAGTCGTGGTTGAATCTTCGCTTGGCGTTACCGGTTTTCTGGTCGACAAAGTCAACCGGGTTTACAGCGTCAGTAAAGATTCTGTGGTCAAAGAACAGGCAAAAGAGTCAGCTATCGCCTATGAATTTCTTGATGGCCTGATCCGGCAAAATGGTGAACCGTTGGAGCAAATTCTGAATGTAGACTTACTCGTTAAAGCCCAGCTTCACGTAGTGTCTGGTGATAGTGATTCAAACATAGCACTCAATGGTTTGCGCAAAGCTGACTCACATTTGGAACCGGATGATATCGAAGAGCAACATCAGCTTGTGTGTTTTTCAATTGCTGAACAGGACTTTGCATTTTCCCTTAATGATGTCGGTGAAATTGTCCGGGTGCCAGACAACATTTCAGCATTGCCAGACAGCCATTCATCGGTACTCGGCCTGGTAAATTTGCGCGGGCGTATCATTCCAATTGTTGATTTGGCATCCAACCTGGGGCTACCTCGCGCGCATATTAACGATGCATCGCGCATTATCATTGTGCATTCTCACTCTGCTGAACTCGGCAGTGTTGGGTTAGTGGTAGCCAGGGTCAGAAATGTCATCAGTATTTCTCCTGATGCTCTTGAAGCAATCCCGGCAATGTGTAACGACGGCTATTCAGATGGTGCACTGGCGTCTGTTTATCGCGATGAGAGCAGCCGTAAACTCATTTCCATACTAAACCTCAATGGCATTTTTAGTCGTTCCTTACGGCGTAGCCTTGAAGAGACAACCAGTCAGTCGGAGGCAGATGCGATGCAAACCCAGAATGAAGCGCTGATTGCTGAAGAGGATTATCAGCAGTATGTCATTTTTTATATTGACGGCCAGGAATATGGCGTGGGAATAGAAGATACCCAGGAAATTACACGCGTACCCGATAGCCTTGAGAGCGTACCTAATACACCCGATTACCTGCAAGGCATAGTCAACCTGAGAGGTACCGTATTACCGGTGATTGATTTGCGTTGCCTGCTTGGGTTGGTTACTGCAGAGCAGACAGACCGTCAGCGCATCATAGTGCTAACCCGGGATAATCAGAAAACCGGTTTTATAGTCGATGGTGTGGCCGAGGTTAAAACCGTTGTAAGTAAAACCATCGAATCTGCCCCGGCTTTATCAGACGAACAGTCTGAAATGCTTAATCGACTGATTAAGCTGGATGATGAGCAGCGGATTATTCAGTTGCTGGAGCCGTCGGTATTGTTATCTGACAGCGCCGTTAGCAGCATGACTGCAGGGTAGACCGTGTTATGGCAGTAAAAGTATTAGTGGTGGATGATTCCGCGTTAATGCGGAAGCTATTTAGTCAGGTTTTTACAAGGCATCATTACGATGTTGAAACCGCCAGGGACGGTGAAGAAGCACTATCCAAATCGGCCTCATTTAAACCGGACATTATTACGCTGGATATCAATATGCCGGTGATGGACGGATTGACTTGCCTGAGTTTGCTAAGGAAGTTTCACCATTGCCCGGTATTGATGCTTTCTTCACTGACCCAAAAAGGGGCTTTGGTAACTCTTGAAGCGATGGCGTTGGGAGCGGCTGATTATGTACTTAAACCTGGTGGCACAGTGTCTAAAGATATTGCCGCCATTGAGCAGCAATTAATCACCAAGGTCGAGGCTCTGACACAAGGTAAACAGGTATCGAAAAAGGCAGAATGCAACCTTCCGGTTCAGTCTGAAGTGGCGAGACCTGCCAGGGCGAAACCCGGTCAGATTAGTTGTGTGTTGATTGGTGTATCTACTGGTGGGCCACGCAAACTGGAAGACATACTTACGGCTTTACCGGCTGACTTCGGTTGCCCGATTGTTATTGCCCAGCATATGCCAAAAGCTTTCACGTCTGCGCTGGCCAACCGACTGGACAAACTGTGTGCCCTTGACGTGGTTGAAGTGGATCAGCGCATGCCGCTGGAATCAGGTAAAGCCTACATTGCTAAAGGTGATGCAGATATTTCGATGGTTAAAAATGCCCAGCAAATATCTGTTCGACCGGTACCAGCAAGTCCGAATTTTTTATGGCACCCCAGTGTTGATCGAATGGTGGAGTCTGCCCTTGGGTGTATTCCGCCTTCTCAGATGTTGTGTATACAACTCACTGGAATGGGCTGCGATGGCGTGGCTGCTATGTCGAAAGCTTATAAACGTGGTGCCGTGACTATCGCAGAAAGTGAAGATACTGCAACGGTCTTTGGCATGCCCAAAGAGCTGATTCAGGCAAATTGTGCCACGTATGTTCTGGGATCGCAGAAAATTGCCAGCAAGATCATAGAGATCTGTTCACATTAGGAGTCGCATATGGCACTCAAAAAAGCAATCGAAATAGTATCTGAAAATAATATTCAGATTGAATCAGCAGAAGATCGGCTGACAGCATTGCTAATGGAGCTAGAAGCAGAGGCGGGTAGCCGTCGGCGTTATGCCGCCTCTGAATTACAAAACTACCCGCAGGCACGGGAACATCTCTTAAAGCGAATTGATGTTGAGCAGGCACCAGAAGTGATTGAATCGCTGTTTAATGCACTGGCAAATCTCTGTGATGACGATTGTGCTGTAGCGCTACTGACAAAGCTAAAGTCTGAAGATGCGCAGATTCGTAACTGTGCTATTGAGCTACTGCAAACTCAGCCTGAGTTGGTAGCTGCGCACATTGAAGAACTGATGGCTGATGACGATCCGGATGTCCGGATCTTTGCCATGGATGTGATTGGCGCGGTATGTCATCCATCAGCAGTTAACTGGTTACATCACACTGTGCTGCAGGATACGCATATCAATGTAGTGGGTACAGCAATCGACAAACTGGCTGAAATAGGCACTAATGAGAGTCTACCGGTATTGCAGCAGGCTGCAGAGAAGTATGCTGACCAACCTTATATTATTTTTGCTATTCAATGTGTCAGGCACAGCATTGAGGGAGCGGAGTAATGGTAAACCAGTGCGATGACAAACACGCTGATTTGGAGATTTCTGCCGCGGATTTTGACCGATTCAGAGCTTTGTTTTATCGCAAAACAGGTATCTATTTTGAAGACTCCAAGCGGTATTTTGTCGACAAACGCCTCAAAGACCGAATCAGATTAACCGGTCATAACCAGTTTAAAACTTACTTTACGTTTATGCGCTTTCAGGCCAGTGGAGCAGAGTTCCAGGAACTGGTAAATGCGATGACCGTTAACGAAACGTACTTTTTTCGGGAGGATTATCAGTTTGACGCCATGTGTCGCCATCTCATGAATGACCTCGACAAAACTCGTCAAACTGATCAGGAACTGCGTATCTGGTCTGTTCCATCCAGCACCGGTGAAGAGCCTTACTCGATAGCAATCTATCTACTTGAGTACTGGAATGGACTCGCCCACCGCGACGTGGAAATTGTTTCGTCGGATATTGATACCAGTGTCCTGGCCCGTGCCAGACAAGGGATATATTCCAAACGCTCTGTGCAAAATGTGTCACCAGTGCTGCGTAAAAAGTACTTTATAGAAAGTGGCGGCGAGTTTCATTTGTGCAGTGATATAAAAGACTCTGTGTCTTTTGGTCTGGCTAACTTACTGGCACCCGAAATGGCCCGACAATTTAGAAATTTTGACCTGATATTTTGTCGCAATTTGCTGATCTATTTTGATGATGACTCGCGCAGACGAGCTGCACAGGTGCTTTACGATGCGTTAAATCCGGGGGGCTACATATTTCTTGGCCATAGCGAATCCATGAGCCGGATTAGTTCGCTGTTTAAAATTAAGAAGTTTGGCGATGTTATTGTGTATCAAAAGCCAATTAGCGAAGGAATTACCAAATGAAAACCATCATGATTGTGGATGATGCGAATACCATCAGAACCTACCACAAAATGCTGATCGCAACCCCTTCGCGAAAGGTCGAGGAGGCTGAGAATGGTATCGAAGCGCTTGAAAAAGCCCTGTGTAGCAAGGTGGATTTGTTCATGGTTGATGTAAACATGCCGAAAATGGATGGCTATCGGTTGTGTCAGGAGATTCGCCAGAATCCGTTGCTACAGAATATTCCGATTATCATGATTAGTACCGAATCTGAATCAAAGGACGCAAACCGGGCATTTAGCTGTGGGGCCAACTACTACATGGTCAAGCCGGTCGAAGGAGAACTGTTAAATGAAATGGTTGGCCTGATGTTGGGGGAGTAAAGTGATGAGTGAATTACTCGATACGTTTATTAGTGAGTCCAGGGAAAACCTCGAATCAGCCAGCCAGCAGCTTATTTTGCTTCACACCCAGGGGTTTAATGCTGAAGCAATTGATGATGTATTTCGCGATCTGCATACCATCAAAGGTTCATCAGATCTGTTTGATATTAAGCCATTAACCCGCCTGGCCCATGCAGCAGAAGACCTGCTCGACAGCATTCGCAGTCAGGAGACGCCCTACACTGAAGAAATTGCTGATATTTTGTTAGAAGGTCTCGATCAGATAAGCACGTTTTTTGATGAACTGGAAATCGGTAATTATAATCTTGCTGAGTGGGCTGTCTTATCTGAAGAGCTCGCTTTGCGATTGCGTGGACAAATGCTTCCCATAACAGGCGACACTAGATCGGACGATCAAACCAGCACAGAAGAAAGTCCTCACCAAACAACAGAAGCGCCTGTCTATGAACAATGCGAATCACGACGACCACTTCTTGCCAGACTCGACCTGCGTGGCAGGCTGTCGGCATTGAGCCAGTTATGCGGTGCTCTTGAGAGTATTACACTGGTTGACTATCAGCCTGATCCCGACTGTTTTTTTCGTGGTGAAGACCCAATAAATGTTGCACTGGCAACGCCGGGTTTAGTCGCCATGAGTCTGGCGCGAAAAAACGATGCCGATCTGCAGGATGTGTATTGTTGCCATTTGGATTTGTTGCTGTGTAGTACTGCCCCTGTCAATGAGCTTCGACAGCATCTGGCTTATTATGAAGGGCAATATGAGCTTTGTCTGGTCAGTAAACAGGCGATGTTTGAAAGCGTTAATGATGCACTGGGAAAGGCATGCAGAGATGACGCTATTGAACTGGCCAAGAGTATAATCGGGCGCGATGCTTTACAAACTAAGCGTTTGAGTGAATTTTTCAGTGCGTCAAATAACCCCGAAAGTGATAACTTTACCGTTTATCAGTGGCTTGCCGAGTTGAGTGAAGAGCCTGCCAGGCTTAATGAGCTGGCTGGCCTGATGGTGAGCGAGCAAGCCGTCACCATGCCTGCTGCCACAATGCCAGCTTTGTCGGATACTGCAACCCGGTTATTAACTCAGCAGCGCACTCTGCTTGAAAATATGCTGGACAGCGCTAACAGTCGGGCAGCGTTACCTGCCATTCGACTGATTGTGCAACGTACATTAGATACGGAAGATGTTACGGATAGCGACCAGGATTCCATTCAGTTTTGGATCCAGCAGATTGATAGCGCATTGAACACCGGGCCGGTAGTAAAAGAGCAACAGCCAGCAGCGACAAGTGAACCGCCAGCGACAGAGAACAACACCTCCGCAACGCCTGCAACTGACACTTTGGCTACTAAGGATGAAATACTGGAGCCCGGTCGGGCCACTGAACGCCAGATTCCAAAAACCTTAAAGGTAGATCAGGAAAAAATTGACTATCTGATGGATCTTGTTGGCGAACTCACTGTTGCTAAAAACTCTCTGCCTTATCTGGCCAAGCAGGCCGAAGAAGAAGGCGGGAACCGCCAGCTCAGTAAACAAATTAAGTCGCATTTTTCTATTGTAAATCGTCTGACCGAAGAGCTGCAAAGCGCGGTATTGCAAATCCGAATGGTGCCGGTTTCTCATGTGTTTCAGCGCTATCCAAGATTAGTCAGGGATTTGGCGCGTAAGCTCAATAAAAAGATCAATCTGGTTATGCAGGGAGAGGATACTGAGTTTGATAAAAATCTGATTGAGTCTCTGTCTGAGCCTCTTATTCATTTGCTACGCAATAGTATCGATCATGGCATCGAGACGCCAAGGGTTCGCCTTGACAACGGCAAAGAGGAAGTCGGTAACATTGAGCTTATCGCTACTCCTCAGGACGATAACGTTATTATTGAAATCCGTGATGATGGTAAGGGAATTGATGCCACACAGATAAAAATGCTGGCCTTTAAAAAAGGCATTATTACCGAGTCGCAAGTGGAAAGCATGGATGATAACGAAGCCCTGCAATTAATTTTTGCCCCTGGATTTTCTACTTCTGAAACAGTTTCTGACCTCTCTGGCCGTGGGGTAGGAATGGATGCTGTGCGAACTATGGTCAATCAGGCAGGTGGCACCATTGAAATGCATTCGGAAGTGGGGATTGGTACGCAGTTTAAATTGATTCTGCCGCAGACTATGTCGGTAAACAGGGTCATGATGTTTGAAGTAAACGGCCAGATGTTTGGGGTAAGCATGGATGCGGTGGTTGAAACCGTTAAAGTGCCCCCGACAGAAATTCAGCATATCAAGAATCATCAGGTGTTAGTGATCAGAGAAAAGCTCGTGCCACTTTATTGCTTACGCAGTCATCTGGGGTTTGATCCTGATTGCGAAACCAAAGAAGAACAGGCAGTAATGGTGGTGAATACCAGGGAAGGCGAAATCGGTCTGAAAATCGATCGCTTCCACGAAGGTATTGATGTTATTCAGAAGCCGCTGGAAGGGGTTATGGCAGGCTATTCTCATTTTAGCGGTACGGCTTTACTGGGTGACGGACGGGTGTTGCTAATTATTAATATCCAGGAGTTATTGTCATGCCAATAGAATTTAAGCAAAAGGTCGCAGTATTTGATGGACATTGTGAAATTGAGCTGGCAGAAGCATTAGCTGCCTGGTTGGCAGAGAAACCCAACCGGCAGGTCAATCTGAAGCTACTAACGTCTGCTCACACGGCGGTGTATCAGGTATTGCTTAATTTACAACCCGGCGTATCTGTTTGGCCAAAGTTACCAGATTTGGAATGGTTGCAAACGGCTATGCAAAGCATTGGTCGGGTCACGGAGCCGGGCTGATGGCGAAAGTGATGGTGATTGCTAATCGCAAAGGAGGGACGGCAAAAACAACAACCGCAGTGAATCTTGCTTATGGCCTTAGCCAGAAAGGTTTTCGTGTGCTGGTTTGTGATTTGGATAACCAGGGGCATGTAGCGATTGGATTTGGTTGCGTAAATGGCGACGAACCCTTTGAGCAACCTGAATGGTTGGCAACAGTGCCCGCGCTAAAAGGTCTATACCGTTACAACGAATATATCGATATAGCGGTTGCCAGTAATGAGCAACAACAGGAGGTATTTACGCTACCGTTCCTGACCACTGTTTTCGGGCGGGTTCGCACTCTAAATCAATATGATCTGATTTTGGTTGATACGCCGCCAACTCTGGGGCCGGTTTTATTGAGTGCATTGGCCGCTGCCGATCAAATTTTAATTCCGTCTGAACCTACGCCTCTCGCTTCAGATGGTGTGCAAAAGTTACTGAATGCCTGCGTGCGGGCAATTAAAAAACAGCAATTCCGCGCAACCAAAATCTCAGTACTACCAGTGATGGTTGATAAACAATTGTTGTTACACAGGGCAACGTTGGATAGCTGGAATCAGCGCTTTGGTGCTACAAGACTACTGCCTCCCATTCGGCGAAACATCAAAGTGGCTGAAGCCTTTGCCGCTTGCTGCCCGGTTTCTGTCTATGCGCCTGCGTGCTCTGGTGCTAAAGATTACCAGCTGCTGTGTGATAATTTTTTACCTAACTAAGAGGTTTTATAATGAAGACTATTCATTTAATCGATGATTCTACTACCATGCTGATGAGCATGGAGATGTTATTAAAACGAGCGGGCTACGATATTATTAAATCAGTCAGTGGAGAAAAAGCGCTGGCGGCATTAAAAGAGTCCACCCCAAAATTGATCATTACCGATCTGAATATGCCGGGTATGAATGGTATTGAACTGATCCAGAGCATCAAAAAAGACAGTAAGTTCCGCTTTACCCCAATCCTTATGCTGACTACGGAGTCTCAGCAAACTCGCCGGGATGAAGCCAAACGAGCCGGAGCTACCGGCTGGCTGGTCAAGCCGGTTGAACCAGAGCAGCTACTGGCTATCGTAAAACAGCTTGCCCCATAGGTGATGTATGAAAAGTTTATTGCTAAAAATAGATCCGGATACCTTTCTGCAGCACGAAGCGGGTAAGTCAACCATACTTATGGTGGTGATGTTATCGATGGCCGGATTAATCATATGTGTTGTACTGGCCTCGCTTGTAGAATTAATTGCGCCTGGCAGCGTAGCCTTTTTTCAGGTATTTCTTTCATCACTGGTCACCAGTGTGTTGTGGAGCGCGATTCAACATCGACAAGCCAGTAAGAAAGCGGAAGAGGATGAGTTAAAACAGTCGGTTGCCGATACTTACCTGGCAGAAACTTCCGTTCAGCTAAAGAAGACTCATGAACAGGTTAGTGAGTATGCGAGCATTTTAAACGGGCAGATTGATGGTATATCGGAAATCACTGAAGAAGCTTCTATAGACTTAATGAACGCTTTGTATGAGATTGAAACGACGATACAGGACGGGTTGGACAAAGTTGAACTATCTCAAAAGTCTACCGCGGAATTCAGGAAATCGAGTTCTGACGAATTGGAAAGGGTCAATGATCGTCTAGAAGAAATCACCCAGCTTATTAACAATCAACGCGAACAGGATAAAGCCCATAATGAAGCGATCCAGGATGTTCTGCAGGAGATCGATAACCTGAAAGAACTTACAGAACTGGTTAAAAATATTGCATTTCAGACCAACCTGTTGGCACTTAATGCTGCTATTGAGGCTGCCCGCGCCGGCGAATATGGTCGCGGATTTGCAGTGGTTGCTGAACAGGTGAGAACCTTATCTTCACAGTCATCAGAGGCCGCTGAGAAAATTGAAACTGGCATCAAGTCGGCATTGCAATCGGCCAAAGTGCATGGAGAAAGGCTGCTGGCAACAAACCACAGTGAAGATACCTGTGAACTACTGTGTTCATTTTCTGACTCGTTGAGCAATGTAACAGAACACTATCGCAAGCTTGAGGCATTTAGTCCGAGAATGCTTGCCAGTTTCTCTGGTGTGGCAACGACCATTGCTAAAATGGTCGGCAATGCTATCGGTAAAATTCAGTTTCAGGATATTATTCGCCAACGTGCCGAGAACGTTAAGCTTGAGCACGACACCATGGTTTCATTGTTTCGCCATTTCTCCGACTACATCGATAAACGAAAAGCTTTTGACGACACATTTAATCTGAGTATTGCTGAGATGTTTGAAAACTACGTGATGGAAGACCAGCGCCGCATACATTTTGATCTTACCACTACCAATGGTGAAAAACGCCCCACCGACGAACTAAGAGAGCCTAAGATAGAGTTATTCTGATGAACTCAAACAGTTCGGGTAAATTTTAATCGATTGGGGTCAACAGGCATGCATTAATCATCAAAGTCATTGACTTTATTATGGCAAATTCCAGCATGAAAGCTTTATCGGTTACTCTCATAGCAGTTTAAATCAAGGCTGGCAGAGAGACCTGCCGCAGGCTAGTCAGATTGATAAGCATATCTCAGAGCTTTTCCTGTTAGGTAAAGCACTTAATATAATTGTCATGTAACGTCAATAGACTGGTGGTTGGTTAACTTTCCACCTTCAGTTTATGTCGACAACATCACTTCCATTAGGCAGCCAGGCGGGCGCTGCACCTCAACCAAACCGCCATCAGTGGGTGGTCTTGCTGGGGCTTATATACCTGATGCTGGTTGCCGTCTCGGTAATTGGCAATGGCTTTCAGGCGATGACGGCCGACCATGCAGAGTCGCTTTTTCAGTTTGCCGAAAACCCGGTTACCGGTTTGATTATTGGCATTCTTGCTACGGCCCTGATCCAGTCGTCCAGTACGGTAACTTCGATAATCGTGGCGATGGTTGCCGGCGGGTTACCCATAACACTGGCGGTGCCGATGATGATGGGCGCCAATGTTGGCACCAGTATTACCAATACCATCGTCAGTATGGGCCATATCAAAAATGCCGATGAATACCGTAAAGCCTTCCAGGCCGCTACGATTCATGACATTTTTAATCTGATGGCGGTGATTATCTTCCTGCCGCTGGAGATTATGTTTAACCTGCTGGAGAAAATCAGTGGCGTGCTGGTGAGCTGGATGCACAGCGACGAGGTGCTGGAGGTGGGGGGATTTAACCCCATAAAAGCGGTCACCTCGCCGGTAAGCCAGCAACTCGAATCCTTGTTGTCGGGCTTATCCTCCGGCTATGCCGGTGCGCTGATGATTGTGGCAGGGATATGCCTGATCATCGTTTCCATCACTTATCTTGGTAAAATCATGAAAGCGTTGATGGTCGGCCGGGCCAAAACCATGCTGTACAGCAGTATTGGCAGAGGGCCAATTTCCGGAATTGCCTCTGGCACGGCGGTAACCGTGCTGGTGCAGTCTTCGTCAACCACCACGTCGCTGATGGTGCCGTTGGTCGGCAGTGGCGTACTCACGGCCAGAGATATCTATCCATTTACACTGGGCGCCAATATTGGCACCTGCATTACCGCAATTATTGCTGCGCTCGGGGTTAGTGGCCTTATGGCAGAGCCTGCGCTACAAATCGCGCTGGTCCATTTTATTTATAACGTGCTGGCAGTTCTGTTAATTTTTGGTTTACCATGGTTACGGGAAATCCCGCCGCTGTTGTCTGGTTTGCTGGCTGACAGAGTGGCCAAACAAAAGGTACTGGGTTTGGTGTATATTCTGAGTGTCTTTTTTGCGTTGCCGTTTGGCTTTTTATTACTGTCAGGATTTAAGCTGCCATAAAAAAGGCCACAATTAATGTGGCCAACTTGGGAACAACTGAACACAACGGGCAGCGCGCACACGCTGCCGTAATTAAGTGTAGTCTTAAAAAGCGTACTTCGCCGAAAATTGCACGCGGCTCATGTCACCTTCAAGACCCGCTTCGGTTTCACGCTTCGCGTAAGCATATTCAGCACCCACCGTAACGGCTTTGCTCATGGAGTAAATATAGTTCACGCGGGCACTGTAGGTTTTATCGGTGTAGTCACCCATGGTAACGTCGGTAACTTGCTCGGCGTCGGCATCAAAAGCTGAAAACATGATGCTGGAGCGGGCTTTGTCGGTCCACATATGGCGGTAAGCTACGCCATAACCCGTTGAATCAATGGCGTCCAGGCTGCCGGTGTCTTCGTTATACACGGCGCCCTGCGCGGCATTCAGAGCAGCGTAACGACCAATGCCGCTACCGGTGAAGAAAGTGAAACGCAGGTCGTCGGTATCGCTTAACTTCACTTTTGACGTAATAGACACACCCATCCCAGTGTCGGATGCATCAATGCCACCTACCTCATAAGATAACTGGCGTAAGATACCGGCTACTTTTACGTGACCCCAATCTGCTTTGTGAGTGTAGGCACCAATTACATCGGGCACTGAGTTGTCATCTGTTGCGCCCACGCCAACTACGGTGGTTTCCGGATTTTCCAACGCAAAATCAAACCCGTTTTGTGAATAACGTACCATTACCTGACGGCCGAAGGTAATCCCATCGGTGGTACCGATAAAGTCCAGAGACTCAGGTAATGCGCCTACGTCCATAAAGGTGGTCCAGGTTTGACCTACCAACCAGTTTTTGTATTTTAAGAAGGCGTGACGTAAACGTGGCAGATAAGAGTTAGAAATCCGCTCGTTATCGTAGTCGCCTTTGGTTACCATGAAATCAAATTCCAGCACACCTGTGATGCTGTCACCGCCATCTACCGGCGTATTGGTGGTTAAACGGAAACGAGACTGTCTTGCATGACCATCAAAACGGCCGCCAATGTCATCATCAGATGCGCCCACTGCAATAGTGGAAGGGACATAAAAATCCCGGTTCAGAGGATGACCTTCGCCGTTGGAGTAATCACTGTAGATGCCATCTACTTTGATGTAACCGGTATATTTAACGTCTGTTGAGCCAATCGTAGCGGCGTTGGCTGAAGCCATTGCAAAGCCAGCTACAGCCAGTGATACTGCGCGGGTAATTGTTTTCATAGTGGTTTTCATGTTTCTCGTCCCATTTGTCCAGGAATTGGATGATTGGTAAAAAAAGTGTAAAAATACAGTTAACGAATAATAATTTGGATGAGTTTAGACCAATTGCAAATAAGCGGATGGTCTATAAGACGAAAGTCGTAACACATGGTAAGTAAATAGAATTTTCGTTTTCGCTAAGACCAAAGTCGCATTTTTCTTTGGTCAGGAACAGCTACATTGATCTATCAACAATATCACTGCTTTTTATTTAAAATTGGAGGCACATCAAATGACTGCCAGCAAGATATACCCGGTTCAAGAGGACATCAAAGCATCTACGCATCTGACTGAAGAGCAATATTTCGAGATGTACAAGAAGTCAGTTGAAGATCCTGAAGGATTCTGGGGCGAACATGCCAGCACGCTGGATTGGTATACCAAGCCAACAAAAGTAAAAAATACGCATTTCGGCGCTGATGACGTCTCCATAAAATGGTTTGAAGACGGCGAAATCAACGCCAGCTACAACTGTATCGATCGCCACCTGGCAGAAAATGCCAAGAAAACGGCCATTTTCTGGGAAGGCGATTCACCTGAAGACAGTGATGAAATTAGTTTCCAACAGCTCCATTATGAAGTCTGTAAGCTGGCCAATGGCCTGAAGAAACTGGGCGTCGAAAAAGGCGATCGTGTTGCGATATACATGCCGATGGTACCCCAGGCAGCATACGCAATGCTGGCCTGTGCGCGTATCGGTGCGGTTCACTCGGTAATCTTTGGTGGTTTCTCGCCAAACGCCATTGCCGACCGTATCAATGACAGTAGCGCCAAAGTAGTGATCACCTGTGATGAAGGTCGCCGTGCTGGTCGCAGCGTACCGCTGAAAGCCAACGTCGACCGCGCACTGGCTAACGATGCGTGTCCTTCAATTACCAATGTTATCGTGCATAAGCTGACCGGTGGTGATGTCGCCTTTGATGACAGTGTTGATGTGTGGTGGGACGCCCTGGTAGAAGACTGTTCTGCGCAGTGTGAGCCAGAAGTCATGAACGCCGAAGATCCGCTGTTTATTCTGTATACGTCAGGCTCTACCGGTACGCCTAAAGGTGTGGTGCATACCACTGGTGGTTACCTGTTATATACCGCGATGACTTTCAAGTATGCCTTCGATTACCGCGAAGATGATATTTACTGGTGTACTGCCGATGTGGGCTGGATCACCGGTCACAGTTACATGACCTACGGACCACTGATTAACGGTGCTACGCAGGTCTTCTTTGAAGGTGTACCCACTTATCCGGATGTACGTCGTATTGCTCAGGTTGTTGAAAAGTACAAAGTAAACTCTCTGTATACTGCGCCTACTGCCATTCGTGCGCTGATGGCCCATGGTGAAGCGCCGGTAGAAGGTTGCGATCTGTCTTCTCTGCGTCTGTTAGGTTCAGTAGGTGAGCCCATTAACCCGGAAGCCTGGGAATGGTACTACCGCGTTATTGGTGAAAGCCGTTGTCCGATTATGGATACCTGGTGGCAAACTGAAACCGGTGGCATGATGATTACGCCACTGCCGGGTGCCACACCACTTAAGCCGGGGTCGGCTTCGCGTCCGATGTTCGGTATTCAGCCAGCACTGTTTGATGCTGAAGGTCAGGAACTGGAAGGTGCCAACGAAGGTAACCTGGTGATTAAAGAAAGCTGGCCAAGCCAGGCGCGTACCGTTTATGGCGATCACGAGCGTTTCATTAATACCTACTTCAGTGCCTATAAAGGCGTTTACTTCACCGGTGACGGTGCTCGTCGTGATGAAGACGGCTACTATTGGATTACCGGCCGCGTGGACGACGTATTAAACGTGTCTGGTCACCGTTTAGGTACCGCTGAAATCGAGAGTGCGTTGGTTGCACACCCTAAAGTGGCGGAAGCTGCCGTTGTGGGTTATCCGCACGACATCAAAGGCCAGGGTATCTATGTGTACATCACGCCGAATGAAGGGGTTGAGCCGGATGACGCGCTGACCAAAGAAATTCGTGCCTGGGTACGTACTGAACTGAGCCCAATCGCCACACCGGACATGATCCAATGGTCTCGCGGTCTGCCGAAAACCCGTTCAGGCAAAATCATGCGTCGTATCCTGCGTAAGATTGCAGCCAATGAGCATGAGCAATTAGGCGACACGTCAACGTTGGCGGATCCATCGGTTGTTGATACACTCATAGAGGAGCGTCTTAACAAGTAGAACGGAGTAATAATGATAACGCTGCTGATTGCCGATGATCACCCTTTATACCGCGATGCGCTAAAGGGAGCGTTGTCCTTGTCGTTGCCAGACCTCACCATTCTGGAGGCTGGTGACCTTACTGCCACCGCCGACATCCTCGAAAAAGAGGATGTCGACTTGTTATTACTCGATTTACATATGCCGGGCAGTAACGATCTGTTCGGCTTATTACATATCCGCAAGCTTTATCCCGACTTGCCCGTAGCGGTTGTATCCGGCACCGAAGACGCCACCATTATCTCTAAAATTGTTGGGCTTGGGGCGCTTGGTTTTATTCCTAAAACCACCAGTGCCGACAACATTGCCAAAGCGGTTCAGGTGATTCTGGACGGTGATATCTGGTTACCTGAATCTATCAGCGAAAAGCTTGAAGATGTGGACGAGGAATTCTCCGAACTGGCCGACAAAATGTCGAGCCTGACACCTTCGCAATACAAAGTGCTGTGCTATATGCGCGACGGTCTGCTCAATAAGCAAATTGGCTATAATCTTGATATCGCTGAAGCCACGGTGAAAGCTCACGTAACGGCAATATTTAAAAAGCTGGGTATCAATAACCGCACTCAGGCGGTACTGATTGCCTCGCAGCTTGAATTAGAGCCGCCGGCAACGCCAGACAAGTAGCCACGCGTCAAAACAAATGTTTAAGTGGGCTGTTATAGTGTGAGATGGCCTTTTTGGTAGGGTCTGACAGCAGCGGATTGGCGATGCTGATAAGCGTTCTGCCTGCCAGTAAGTTTCGCGCTCTGATGTAGAAATGCTGTGACGTTAGTAAGCGCGACATATCACCGTTAGCCGCCAGAATTTGTAACCCTTTTTGCAGCCGTTTAGCCAATTCCGGCTTGTTCTTGGTGACAAAGAAAAACATAGGGTTGTCATATTGCAGGGTAATGTGGCGGGCGATAACAAAGCCTTCAGCGGATCGGCTTTCAAGCTCTTCAAACACTTCGTGAGCGGCCCGCGGATAATAGTCTGCCTGGCCAGCGGATAATCGTGCAAAAGCACCTGCGTAGCTGTCTCTTTCCAGAGTAAAGCCGTTGAAGGTCAGAATGCTGTTATCCGGCCAGCCGGTGCCTTGCACCGCAGTCAGCGCTTTGAGTTCAGACAGCGAAAGCGCATGGTTAAACCGATCGTCGGCTGCTCTTACCAGGATCACGCGGTAACCAAACAGGCCGGCCGTTAAAGGCACACGTACCGCTATATGCTGTTGCTCTCGCTTAATCGTAGTAATCGACCAGGTGATGTCGGTACGTCCCCGGGCGAGTTCTTCAAATTGTTTTTGCTGAGACACCACCTGAGCGTCGGGTACCAGTATGACCGGCCCGTATTGATTATCGGTTTGTGCTAAAGCCAGGCTAAGCAGGGTTTTAATGTAAAAATAAAACTCACCGGTACCGGGTTGATAGGTGGGTATGTTAATTTGGCTGACATCGTTGAATGCGTTGGGCTGCGCCTGGCACGTGTTGACCATACCTTGTAAACCACCGGCCAGCACAGCAGCCAGGATTAACCTTATCCCTGGTAGTCTCTTCATTTTACAAACTAATTATTGCCATAGGGTGCCTGTAACAGTTGCTGATGTTGTTCCTGGGCCTGCAGGCACGCGCCCAGGGAACCGATATTTTCCAGATCAAAAACAGTTCTGCCACGAAGTATGGATTTTGCTTCCTTATACCACTGTTGCTCTTCCATCAGTTTAAGGAATGCGCCGCTTTCCACGGTGCGTTGAAAACCCGTTGAGAGCCGCTCTGCCAGTGCCGAATTGCCTTTTCTAACGTAAACCAGAAACAGCAGGGGATAGCGTAAGGCGTGATCAGGGGCAATAGCCAGGCCATCCACGTTAGCGGCTTTCAGTTCCCCTATCACTTCGGCTATTCCGCGTGGGTAATAATCGGCGAGGCCTCTTTCCAAAGCCCGGTAGGCAGAAAAGCGATCCGACGAAAGTACCGTAAAACCGTTATTAACCAGAATGTCGTGATCATGCCACTTTTCTGACTGCACCGCGACAAGCCCTTTAAGCGCGCCGACTGAGTTGATAGCGGAGAAGCGCGGGTCGTTTTCGCGGATCACATTTACCCGAACGCCAAACAACCCGGCTACCTGCGGCACTAACACCGGTAGGTAGCTTTCATTGCGTTTCAGCGAACAGGTCGCCCAGGCAACATCGGTAATGCTCTGATTAAGATTGCGTAGCTGACGTTCTTCTTCAACCGGGATCCTCAGATGCACCAACTCGGCTTCTCCGAAATCCTGCTCAGAGGCTTTAATTGCCAGCTCCAGCTGCAGGTTCAGGTAGTTAATAATCGGGTGGTCAATGGTAAAGGTTGGTAGCCTTATCACTTCCTGGGCTGTACTCTTCACTGAGTAAAATCCAGCTAACACAACGGCAATCAGGGCCAGTTTCTTCATGAGCAGCACAGTTCCATAGTCATCACTGTTGAAGTATAGGTGATGAGTTCAGTTCCTGCACAACTCAAAGGTGCAATTTGTCATGCCCTGATTGATGACAGCAATCCGCTGCGAGTTTCAGTTCACTCGCAGCGCTGCCGAAGGGCTATTAGCGGGCCGGCAGAATAAATTCATACTCCGGATCCACATAGAATTTTCCCGCCATGGCCTGTCTGCCCAATAGCATCAGGTAAGTCATTTCAGAGCGGTCGGTGAGCGTGAGTTTGATTTTCCACGCCCGGGCGCCCATCTCCAGCCGGGTTCTAATTACATAGCGGCGCTGACGATCGGCGGTAGAACTTTTAATTTTCTTTTGACTGAGTACCTTGCTCTCACATTTTACCGTGCGTTCAACGTCGTGAATGTCAGGGTGAATATCAAACTGTATCCACCGTTCACCGTCGCGCTCAAATTCGACAATATTGTCTACATGCAAAGAGGAGGTTGCGGCACCGGTATCCACTCGCATCACTAAATTAGTGATGCCCAGTTCTGGCAGATCGGCGTACTCGAGGGCGCCAATCATTTGTTTAGTTTTATGTACTCTGCTCATTTATATCGTCACCGTTGAATCGTTAGGCACCAGATTGTCCTGCAGCATTTCCACCTGTTCTGCCACGGTATCCGGCGTTTTAAAATAGGCGATGTGGTAAATCGCTTCGCCTTCCTGAGTCAGTGGTATATTTTGTTTACCAATTACAACCCCCTCAGCCGGGCTGGTTAAGGTGCCCAGAAACTGACCATAAGAGTCGGCAATGGTGGCCAGTTTGTCACCTTTTTCCACATGGTCACCCAGCTGGGCCAGATGATTAATGAAACCACTTTCCGGTGCTCGCACCCAGCCACTGGAACGTGCAATATAGGGTTTAATCGGTACGCCCTTGGCCCGACTTTTGTTCAGCATGCCAAGATGCCGCATGGTATTGATAATGCCTTTTACGCCAGCCCGAATAGAAAATTCGTCGTATCGCAGTGCCTGACCAGCTTCATACAATAGAATTTTTATTCCTGCCTCACTGGCCGTAGCGCGCAGCGAGCCATCGCGAATATCGGCGTTCAGGAGTACCGGCACACCAAACGCCTGGGCCATTGCCAGTACCTCTTCATCGTCCAGATCGGCGCGGATCTGAGGTAAGTTACTCCGATGAATGGCGCCGGTATGCAGGTCGATACCAACATCGCATTTACTGACCACCTCATTAAAAAATAAATGCGCCAGCCGGCCGGCCAGACTGCCTTTTCGACTGCCGGGAAAACTGCGGTTGAGGTCGCGCCTGTCGGGCAAATAGCGCGATTGATTGAGCACGCCGTAAACATTGACAGTAGGCACCGCTATCAGGGTACCTTTTAGTCTGTCGATGGCCCGGGATTTGATCAGTCTGGCTATGATTTCGATGCCATTAAGCTCATCGCCGTGAATCGCGGCGCTTACAAATAATGTTGGACCCGCGCGTTTACCGCGTTTCACATAAACCGGAATGCTCATACTGGTGGCAGTATAAAGCGGCGGCATGTCCAGCTCGATTTTTGTGGTTTCGCCTGGCGCAACGCGCACGCCACCAATGATCAAATCCTGGGTGCCCATTAACCTTTACCTTTCGTTTTAGTGCTGTGTGGCTTGGCGGATTTTTCGATAAACTCGATAATCATGCTGGCGACATCTTTGCTGGTTGCTTTTTCAATCCCTTCCAGACCCGGCGAGGAGTTTACTTCCATCACTACCGGTCCTCTTGAAGAGCGTAATATGTCCACACCACAGCAATTCAGGCCCATGGTTTTGGCCGCATCAATGGCTGTTTTACGCTCTGCCGGTGACAGGCGAACCAGGCTGGCAGAGCCGCCCCGGTGAAGGTTAGAACGAAACTCGCCCGGGGCTGCCTGACGCTTCATGGCGGCAATTACTTTTCCGCCGACCACAAAACAGCGAATATCCGCACCGCCGGCTTCTTTGATGTATTCCTGGACTAAAATACTCGCGTTAAGTCCCATAAAGGCCTCGATCATCGCTTCGGCTGTCTTCTGGGTTTCCGCCAGTACCACGCCAATACCCTGGGTACCTTCGAGCAGCTTAATAACTACCGGCGCGCCACCAACGTTTTTGATAACGTCGTCGACTTTGTCCGGATGGTGGGCAAAGCCGGTACGCGGCATGCCAATGCCCTTGCGGGACAGCAGTTGCAATGAACGCAGTTTGTCGCGTGAACGGCTGATGGCCACCGATTCGTTAATGCTGTAGGTGCCCATCATCTCGAACTGGCGAACAACCGAGGTTCCGTAAAAACTGACCGAAGCGCCGATACGTGGGATCACCGCATCATAAACAGGCAGTTTTTTACCATTATAGCGAACCGAAGGGTTGCTGCTGGTGATGTCCATGTAGCAGTGCATGGTGTCGACAACATCGACGGTGTGCCCTCTGAGTTCGCCTGCCTCTTTTAAGCGGCGGGTTGAGTAAAGCCTTGGGTTTCTCGAGAGTATTGCAATTCGCATGATTAAGCTCAGTATTGGTTGCGGCAAAAAACGGCATACTTTGCCTTGTGTGAGGGGAATGTAAAGTAAATAAAATTTGTCGTGACGGTGAGAAATCTTGAGTAATAACAAGACTCATCACCTACCGTAACTGTCTATAGCATACGCCTAAAAACAGTGGGCTGTCACGCCGGGTTATGCCCACTATTAGTGGGCATGCTTAATATAACGGGTCATGCTTTTCAGCAGCGCCCGGAGTTTGGCCGGCTTAATGGGTTTACTCAGATAGTTTACGCCCTGTTCCTTACAGCGGGTTACCAGATCTTCATCGTGGGTGGCAGTTACCAGCGACGCCGGGATCACAATGTCGAGGTGCTGACGAATAGCATCAATTAGATCAAGACCGTTCTGATTGTTACCAAGCTGGTAATCCATCAGCAAAATTTGCGGCGAGAAAATATCAGCCTGGGTAATGGCATCGTCCCAATTATCAGCCAGTACCGTTCTTACTCCCCATTTATTCAACAGCGTTTGCAGGGCGTCGAGATTTTCCTGCTGATCGTCAACACACAATACCCGTAAGCCTCTGAACGACGCCGTGGGGTTGGCCAGAGAGGTACTTTTGGTTGCCAGCGGCTGGGTCATGGGGAAACTCAGGGAGAAACAGCTACCCCGGCCAACCCTGGACTCTACCTGTACCTTACACTGCATTTGCTGACTAAGGCGTCTGACAACACCCAGCCCCAAACCGATACCGTGCTCAGAACTTTCGTGGGTGCGGTAAAAATCGCTAAAAATTAAAGCCTGTTGCTCTTTGGAAATGCCGATGCCGGTGTCGCGCACTTCTATGAGTATCTTTCCGGCCCGTTTGCGGGTTGAAAACAGAACTTTACCCGAATCGGTATATTTTACGGCATTAGATAGCAGGTTCTGGATAATGCGATACAAAAAGGTTTTGTCGGCATAGACCCAACAATCCAGCAAACGGGTTTTTAACTGCACTCCTTTATCTTTTGCCCGCATCGATAACTCATCGACTATGGGGTCACACAATTCTTTCAGATTCACCGGTTCCGGATTAGGTTTCAATTCGCCCTGATCCAGACGGGATATGTCCAGCAGCGTGGCAATTAAGGCCTCACTGGAACTTACCGAGTGATTAAGTTTATTAACGATGTTATTCACCGATTCCGGTAATCTGGCTTCCTGTAACGCAGAGACATACAACTTGGCGGCGTTAAGGGGTTGCAGTACATCATGACTGGCCAGCGCCAGAAACCGTGTTTTGCTGGCGTTAGCATCTTCGGCCTGCTTGCGGGCCCGGATAAGCTCTTTTTCTACGCCGCGGCGACGTTCTATTTCCAGCCGAAGTTCGGCGTTAATGGAGTGAACTTCTTCGGTACGCTTTTTAATTCGCAGTTCCAGGTCAATGTTTGACTCTTCCAGTGCCTGCTGTATTTCCACGTGGCCGGTAATATCGTTGAAGCTGGTTACAAAGCCGCCCCCAGGCAAGGGGTTACCCACCATTTCAATCACCCGGCCGTCACTACGTTGGCGGGTAAAACGGTGGGGCGTACCGGAGCGCAAATGTTCGAGCCGTTTTTCAACTTCCACTTCGATATCGTGGGCACCAAACTCGCCCTTTGCAGCGTTATAGCGCATAAGTTTTTCAATGGGGGTGCCGACAACCAGCAACTCTTCCGGATAGGTATACAAGGCTGCGTACTGTTTGTTCCAGGCCACCAGATTCAGGTGTTTGTCGATGACGCTGATACCCTGATCCATGTTTTCCAGTGAGGTAAGCAGGGCCGTCATATTAAACTGCATGGCCTGGGTAGTGTCGTCAAAGAAGTTAATCACTTCGGTAAAGTCGAGCTTTTTACCGCGTAATACACTGTCGATTAGCGCTTTGGCACTGGATGCCCCGATTACTCCGCCAAGTGCCCGTTCGCAGAAAGCCATAAAGGCTTCATCCGGTACCTGAGAGCTTTCTATGGTGGTGTGGTGAAGTTGCTGGTATTCGTTAACCAGTTGCTTACAGCGTCCGGTGCCCATAAACGTGGAGAGCAGTGTGATCAAATCGGCAATGGTCACGTTGACACTCTGATTTTTAAGCGGGGTATTACGGACCTCGGCCGGTGATACAAAGGCTTCGGCCTGAATCCGGTCAATCAACCGGGCCGGGGCAAACCAGGAGAACAGGCAATAGGCGATGGTGTTGGCGATAAGACTGATGATAGCGCCCTGGCTTAGCAATTCACTTTGTTCAAAGTCTGACGAGGAAACATTAACGATCGGCAAAACCAGCCACAGCACCCAGGTAATGAGGCCCACCACCAGCCCGGCATAGACGCCGTGAGCATGGCCTCGTTTCCAGTACAAACCGCCAATCACAGCGGGCATCAGCTGAATTACCAGTGAAAAAGCAATTAACCCTATGGAGTGGAGCGAACGACTGCCGGTCATTTGCTGATGGTATAAAAACGCCAGCAGCAGAATAATGCCGATGATAATACGCCTGATTAAACGGATACGTTTACCATAGTCGCCGTAGGAGGCGGAATGCTGTTTAACCGCCAGCAACCGGGGCAGAACCACGTCGTTGGTCAGCATAGTACTGAGGGTTAAAGTGGCCACAATAATCATTGCCGTGGCAGCAGATAACCCCCCTACGAATACGATCACCTGGAGCAGGAAAGACTCTGAGAACATAGCCAGCGATAACACGTACGTATCCGGCTCAATAGGGTTATCGGCGAATACAGACTGCCCGGCCATAGCAATAATAGGAATAACTGCTGCTGTGATTGCCAGATACAGCGGGAACAACCAGCGTGCGGTTTTTAAATGGTTCAGGCTCAGGTTATCAACGATCGCTACATGAAACTGACGGGGCAAACAAATGACCGCCGCGGCAGCCATAATAACCTGAGCAAAAAAGGTAAAAGAAGAAAACTGAGACAACGCCTCAGTGGTAAGGAAGTCTTCCAGGATAGGCCGTGTTTCCTGCTCGTACCAAGCCTGATAGCCGACGATGGCAACAAGAACCAGCGCCAGGAGCTTAATGGATGATTCAAAGGAAATGGCCAGAATTAAACCGCGGCGGTACTCCGTAACGTCGGTTTGTTTGGTGCCGAAATAAATCGCAAACAGGGCAATAAAGGCGGTGGCCAGTACAATGATAAACTGGCTGTTAGGCTGGTTCGTTAACAGCCTGAATGTAGCGCCTATGGCTTTTAGCTGCAGGGCTATGTAAGGGATAGTAGCCATTAACGCAATAATGGTAACAAGCAACGCCACAGCCTGGCGTTTACCATAACGGGAGGCTATAAAGTCGGCTATGGTATTAATGTGTTGTTTTTTGCTGACCAGCGTCAGTTTATAGATAAACCGGTAGCCCAGAATATATACCAGCACCGGCCCCAGCAGGATAGGCAGATAAATCCAGGTATCCCGGGCAGCCTGACCCACCGCGCCGAAAAACGTCCAGGCAGTACAATATATAGCCAGCGCCAGTGAGTAAATCACCGGGTGAGAGGTGATCCATCTGGCGGTGGGAGAATTCTTATCTCCCCAACTGGCGATATAAAATAATAAAAATAAATAAACGAGTGCGAGTGAAACCCAACCGAACGTCATGCCTTGTCCTAACAGGTTTTTAACAAATCTGATTGCATTATAACCAAGCCCCTAAGACCTGACCTACGACCATGGTCTCATTTCTTGAATTGTCATGCCCGTCTAGAGTATATCCGAAGCTCCTAATTATGCGGTTTTTAGGCGATTTTGGCGGTTTGGGATTGCTAAAGTAAGCGCTAAAGTCGCCTGAGAAGCTCTCCGTTAGGAAAATGTAAAAATAGAACATCGAATTAACCTGTTGATGAGGACGGAAAGATGGCATTTAAAAGTGATGACGACAAAACGGCGTATTGGAAGGAGAATCTCTCCATCCTCGCCAAATTGTTAGTAGTCTGGTTTGTCGTGTCTTTTGGCGCCGGCATTCTCTTAGTAGATGTGCTAAACGAGATCCAATTCTTTGGCTTTAAGCTGGGATTCTGGTTTGCACAGCAAGGTGCAATATACGTGTTTGTGGTACTCATTTTTGTGTATATGGCCAAAATGAATGCGTTAGACAAAAAATACGGCGTAGACGAGGAGTAATCCAATGGATGTACAATTATTAACCTTTATCATCGTTGGCGCCTCGTTTGCCCTGTATATCGCTATTGCGATTTGGGCTCGCGCTGGTTCAACCAACGACTTTTATGTTGCCGGCGGTGGTGTTCCACCTGTCCTTAACGGTATGGCAACCGCAGCGGACTGGATGTCAGCCGCATCATTTATTTCTATGGCCGGTCTGATTTCCTTTATGGGTTACGACGGCGCGGTTTACCTGATGGGCTGGACCGGTGGTTATGTACTGCTGGCGTTATGTCTGGCACCGTACTTACGTAAATTCGGTAAATTTACTGTACCGGATTTCATTGGTGATCGCTACTACTCACAAACCGCACGTACTGTGGCGGTATTCTGTGCCATCTTCGTAAGCTTTACTTACGTTGCCGGTCAGATGCGTGGTGTGGGCGTGGTATTCAGCCGCTTCCTGGAAGTTGATATCGTAACCGGCGTGGTTATCGGTATGGCAATTGTATTCTTCTACACCGTATTAGGTGGTATGAAAGGCATTACCTACACTCAGGTTGCCCAGTACTGCGTACTGATTTTTGCTTACTTAGTCCCTTGTGTATTTATCTCGGTAATGGTGACTGGTCACATTCTGCCGCAAACGGCATTCGGTGCCACACTGGCTGATGGGTCCGGGATGTACATGCTTGAGAAGCTGGACAATATATCCATGGCCTTAGGGTTTAATGAATATACCACCGGCACGAAGAGTACCATTGATGTGTTCTTTATTACCTTCGCGTTAATGGTAGGTACTGCGGGTCTGCCGCACGTAATCGTACGTTTCTTCACTGTACCTAAAGTACGTGATGCACGTAAGAGTGCGGGTTGGGCGCTGGTCTTCATCGCTATCCTGTATACCACTGCACCGGCACTGGCTTCATTTGGCCGCGTAAACATGATTGAAACCATCAATGGTCCGGATCTGGCGGGTACGCCTTATGCTGAAGCGCCGACCTGGATTAAAAACTGGGAAAAAACCGGCCTTATCGAATTTAACGATAAGAACGGTGATGGCAACATGTACTATGCAGCGGGTAGTATTACCGACCCTAACAGTGCTAACGAAGTGAAAGTTGACCGTGACATCATGGTACTGGCTAACCCTGAAATTGCGAACCTGCCTGCATGGGTAATCGCATTGGTGGCAGCGGGTGGTGTGGCTGCGGCACTGTCTACCTCGGCAGGCTTGCTGCTGGTAATCTCTACCTCAGTATCGCATGACTTACTGAAACGTAACTTTGCGCCAAACATCTCCGATAAAGCTGAACTGGGCTATGCCCGACTGGCAGCCGGTGTGGCCATTGTGATTGCCGGTTACTTTGGGATTAACCCGCCAGGATTCGTCGCGCAGGTGGTCGCCTTCGCGTTCGGTCTCGCGGCCTCGAGTTTCTTCCCGGCCATCATTATGGGTATCTTTAGCAAGCGTATGAATGATAAAGGTGCTGTGGCAGGTATGATCTCAGGTATCGCGTTTACTGCAGCCTATATCATCTACTTCAAGTTTGTGAATCCGGCCGCTAACGTGCCTGCTAACTGGTGGTTTGGTATTTCTCCGGAAGGTATCGGTACTCTGGGTATGCTGGTGAACTTCGGCGTAGCCTATGGCGTGTTCAAGATGACTGATGAAGCGCCGCAGGAAATTCAGGAAATGGTTGAAAGTATCCGCTTCCCGAAAGGTTCGGGTGAAGCTTCGGCTCACTAAGACCTGCTAGCAATACAGTAAAAAAGGCTCACCTTGTGGTGGGCCTTCTTTATTTATCCCTGAGTGACGTGAATAAAACGTTATTCAGGCATAAATAGCCTTGATCTGGCACAGTCAGCCATGTGCTAAAACCAGCTATGCTTGTATGTACTGCAATGCAATAAAAACGCTTTTGGGGACTACTGATGAGTACCACGCCGCAGCAAGTAATCGATTTTTTAAAAACGTCAGCGCCTTTTGATCAACTCAAAGGTGAGATGCTCGACGAACTGGCACAGAAGGCACGGCTGATCTATCTGGCAAAGGAAAATCAGCAGGCATTACTGAATGAAAATACCGGTCGGTTGTTTCTGATTCAGAGCGGTCAGTTTTCGGTAAAAGACAGCGACGGGCCACAGCGGCACTTAAGTGAAGGGGATTACTTTGGCTTTCACGCGCTTATTGACGGCGTGACCTACCCGCTGGAAGTAGAAATAGACAGTCCGGGGTTGGTGTACTCTTTTAGCGAAGCGGCGTTTAAAAAATCCCTCGAAATGCCGGAAATTGCCAATTTCTTTCAAAGTACCAAAAGCGAAGCTTTACAAAATCAGGCTGTGCAGGACTCAAACTCCATGTGGCTGTATAAGGCCTTGTCGGAGGTGATTGAGCGGCCGCCGGTAAGAATAGATGTGAGTTTATCGGTGCAGCAGGCCGCTGAAATGATGTCGGCGAGTAATGTATCCTCGTTACTGATTACCGAGCACGATAAGCTGACAGGCATTGTCACTGACAGGGATTTACGCAACCGGGTAGTGGCTACCGGGCTGGACGTAAGTTTACCGGTAAAGTCTATTATGACTGAAAAGCCGGCAATGATTATTCAAAACCGCACCATGTTTGATGCCATGGCACTGATGACGGAACGCAATATTCATCACTTGCCGGTAGTCGACCGCACCACCCGACAACCGGTGGGGATGGTTACCGCGTCGGATGTGATACGCCATCAAAAAGGCAACGTGTTGTTTGTGATTGGCGAGCTCTCAAAGGCCGAAAACCTGTACGAGCTGACCCGTTTATCCTGGCAGATGCCGCATTATTTTGCGACTCACGCCAAGCGCCCCGGTGACTTTGATATTGCAGGTAAAGTGCTGGCTCAGGCCACCGATATTATGACCCGTAAACTGATTAGTTATTACCAGCAACAAAATGGGCCGGCGCCGCTCGATTATGCGTGGATAGTCTATGGTTCTCAGGCGCGAGAAGACCAGACCATGGGGTCAGATCAGGATAACGGGCTGCTGCTTGAACGGGAGCCTGACGAGCAGGAAGCCGCATACTTTGCCCAAATGGCTGAGTATGTCTGTAACGGGTTGGGTAAGTGCGGCATAAAATTGTGTCCGGGCAATATTATGGCCAGTAATGCGGATTTAAGATTATCGCTGGATGCCGCGATTAATGAAGCCAAAAGCTGGGTAAATCAGCCCACCAATAAAGCCATTATGTATTTTAATATTTTTCTGGATGCCCGGGCGGCAGCCGGCGACGTGGATCTGTTCAGAAAAATGCAGATGGCACGAGTGCCGCTGTTAAAACAACCCATGTTTCTGGCGGCGCTGGCTCGCCAGGCCAATGATGCCTCGGTACCGCTGTCGATGTTTAAAAAATTCACCTATGAAAAAGGCCATAGCGTGAAAGATGCCATCGATCTGAAAGTGAGAGCTATTGCTATTATTAACAACCTGGTGCGGCTTTATGCGCTGGCCAATGGGCTGACCATGCCATCGACACTTGGCAGACTGGCTGCGCTTCCTGCGGGGGCGGGGTTATCCAGCCGCGACGCCGACAACCTGCGGGATATCTGGCTATTCTTGAATCGATTGCGCTGGCGTCATCAACTGCACAATAAAGTGACCAATAACCTGGTGTCGGTGAGTGACTTATCGTCAATTGAGAAGCATCAGTTGAAAGCGGCTTTTCAGGCCATTGAACGGGCTCAACAGGCGGCGGTGATGAAGTTCTCCGGCGGCATGTCCTGATATGCCGGCGCAGCAACAACCGTCGCTCTGGCGGCGTATACAGCAATGGATTAGTGGTGGCTCGGCCTTACCCGAGAGTCGTAAACATCAAATGCTCAGGGACCTGCCTTTATTAGCCGTAGACCTGGAGCTGACTTCGCTTGATCCGCAAAAAGCCAAGGTTACTTCCATTGGCTGGACCGAAGGAAAAGCGGGCAGTATCGATTTGAGTCATTGTTATTACGCCGTGGTCAGAGCTTCAGGGGACTTGGAACAAAGCCCGGTTATCCATGGCCTCACAGCCTATGATATTGCTCAGGGGACACATATCAGGGAAGCACTGGAGCGCCTCGCTCCTTATGCTCAGACCCATGTCTGGGTATTTCATAATGCCGGGCTCGACCTGGCAGTGCTGGATAAGGTGTTAACGGCTAACGATATGTACCTGCCAGAGGTTATTACCCTCGACACGCTTAAGCTGGCGGTGTATCAGCTGCAAAAACAGCATGATGTGTTGCCGCCCAATAGCGCCACCCTGACTGTGTGTCGGCAGCGCTTAAACTTACCACTGGCACCGGCGCACAATGCGCTCGATGATGCGATGGCAACATTACAGCTTTGGTTTGCGCAATATTACAGCATGGATCCCACCGGCAAGATGAGTTTGCAGGATATTGCCCATACTCAGGCGGTTGGATGCAAAAATTTAGGAAAAAGTGATAAGAAGTGATTGACAAGATTAGCCCAAGAGCGTATCTTTCCGCCCGCGTTGAGCAACGAGCTAAACGCGAAGGCCCAGGTGGTGAAATTGGTAGACACGCTAGCTTCAGGTGCTAGTGACCTAACGGTCGTGGCGGTTCAAGTCCGCCCCTGGGCACCATTCCTTTGTCTTTCGACATCCAAATAAATAAAATTCCGCTCAAAAATAAACCAAAAATCAAACATTTAGCATAATTCTTAGTCTGTCATGGTCTGAGCGCGTCTTGCTATATCCAAATATTTTAGTAACACTGAATGTAACACGGGCATAAATACGCATGGAGCGTGTTACATTAAATGGCTAGAACTACCACATCACTTAACCCTACTCAGGTCGAAAAAGCGAAGCCAAAAGACAAGGAATATAGCCTTGCAGATGGTCGCGGCCTGCTGCTCAGAATCAAACCTAATGGCGTTAAAAAGTGGGTATTCAATTACCCTAAGCCATTCACTAAAAAGCGCTCCAATCTCACTGTCGGCACATACCCTGATATTTCACTGGCAAGAGCCAGGGAGTTAAGGGAGGAATATCGAGCATTAGTTGCTCAGGATATTGATCCGCATGAGCACAGGGAAGAAACCCACCAGAAAAAATCCGAAGCAATAAACACAACATTTGAATTGGTTGCACGGCAATGGATGGAAATACACGCTACCAAGGTATCAGCCGGAACGCTTGCTAATATTACGCGGTATTTTGAGAAAGACGTTTTTCCGCTGGTAGGTAAGCTTCCAATTGAACAGCTAACAGCGCCCAAAGCTATAAAGGTCATTAATAAGGTTGTAGGGCGTAACAGCCACGAGATAGCGCGAAAAGTTGCCAGGCGAATGAATAGCGTTATGACCTTTGCTGTTAATGCCGGAATTGTTCACCACAACCCATTAGCGGGTATCAGGGAGTTGATACCGGCCACTAGAGTAAAGCACCAACCATCATTGCCACCAGAGCAGCTACCAAAGCTTATGAAAGCGATCAGGTTTTCATCCGCTAAGATAGCCACACGCTGCTTAATTGAATTTCAGCTACATACAATGGTACGCCCTGGTGAAGCCGCCGAAGCTGAATGGTCAGAGATTGACGAAGAAAAAGGTGTATGGACCATACCTGCCAAACGAATGAAGATGCAGCGGGATCACATTGTGCCATTAACCCCACAAGTGCTCGACATACTGGAGACAATGAAGCCGCTAAGCGCCCACCGTAAATTCGTTTTCCCATCAAACATCGATCCTAAAAGGCCAGCCAACCGTCAAACAGCGAACAAGGCGTTACGCGATATGGGCTTTACAGGCCAACAAACAGCACACGGTTTACGCTCATTGGCGAGTACCACGTTAAATGAACAGGCTTTTGATCATGATGTGATTGAAGCGGCACTAGCACACTTAGACGACAATGAAGTGAGATCAGCTTATAACCGTGCTCAGTACCTTGAGCGGCGCAAAGTGATGATGGTCTGGTGGTCTACTCATATTGAGAATGCGCTGGCTGGAAAGGAAACAGAAGCCACCAGCAATGTATTAGAAATTAAGAAAGCCTAAGGCGTTTTACCACACCTCGTACGATTCTTGAGCACTAGATGTGAGTAGATTCAATTTAGTAAGTTAAGGAGTGACTTAAGGTATATGAAATCCGTTCATCATAAGAATAAATGGGAAGTTGTGACTAAAATCGTTGAAGATTACCAATCTAATTCCCCAATCCCTAATAGGCCATTTCAGTTACTCAATGAAGCCTATAGTGCAATGTATCCTGAATCTAATCAGGCTTTAGAAAATAGCAGGGATAGAGCTAGGCTAGGTGATGCCTCACCTCTTGATACATTATTGCTACTTGTAGGGGCAGGTATATATCCGCCACCAGAATTGCTGTTGTGGCTCGATGAGTGTTTTCATTGCTATTACCAAGTAAGTGGTGAGGTAAGTTTGGAACACATATTTTTTGGTAGGGAAAAACCTCGGATCGGAAACGAGTCAAGACGGAGAGCAAGTTCCTTTTTTTATTCAGGCTTTTCGAGCTTGATTAGATCCGAAGAATATCTGGCGAAAAACGAAAAAAGAGAGGTTCGTTCTAAGTCAGAGCTTGCTGAAGAATATTTAAGTACACACTGGACAGCGTTGAAGCATCTTAATGATAAAGAATTAGATGCTGAATCGTTCCTAAGGAGTTGGCGAAGGTGGCGAAGCACAACGGACAAATAAGCGCATTTAAGGTCCGTTACTAAATTTATGTAAACAATAACAATTGCCCTCGGACTTTAGAAGACGAGAGCAAATTATGACGGACGTTACTATTCTTAGATTGCCGGAAGTTTTAATTAAATCCGGTAGCAAGCGATCAACTCTTTGGCAGCACATCAAAGCGGGGCTATTCGTTCCTCCAATCAAACTAGGTGGCCGTTCCTCTGGCTTCATCAAACACGAAGTTGACGCAATCATAGCCGCACATGCTGTAGGCATGGATGACAAGGAAGTAAAAGTCCTGGTTATTAAGCTGGTGGAGAAGCGTAAAGAATCAGCTTCAAAGCTACTTCAAGAGCTTGTGGCATAGGGGGCTTGTGAGATGAAAGATGAAGCCACCCCAAAGGGCAGCAACACCAAATCAGACACTTCCGATAATACAGCAACAAAGCAACCGCGCAAGATTGAACTAGCCCTATATTGGTTGCTTACCAAAGGCGCTAAGGGTCTTGTACAGCCAGAAGCGCACACGCTTTACCGAGAGTCAGCGTTGCATACAACGATCAGTTCTTTGAAGCATGAAAAGGGTATTCATTGTATTTCAAAGCCGGATCTTGAAACGATAGTTTATCAGTACCAAAAGCCATTTCACCGCTACTGGTTGGAGACTGACAAAGACAGGGTAAAAGCAATTAATTTACTCAATTACTACCGCGCCAAGAGAGGGTTGCAGAAAATTGATTTTCCCGCCTGGCATGACTCAAGCGATAAGGCAGCATAGCCCTACTGGGCTACCTGTACGAGGCGGGTATGGCTAGAAACAAAAACAATGGGCCGCAGATAGCGGCCATACCTAAGCGTGTTATTGAGCATCCTGATTTTTTATCTTTAAGTTACCGAGCGCTAAGGTTACTTCTACAGTTTGCGTATCAATACAATAAGCGTAATAACGGCAAGCTATGCGCTATTCATGATCAACTTAAAGATAAAGGGTTTGCTTCAAAGCAAACGTTGTTAGAAGCGCTTAAGGAACTACACGCTAAAAGATTTATTGAGTTAACCAAAGGAACGACAACAAGTAAAAACGGTAGATCACCAAATTACTATGCGCTCACCTTTTGGGGGATAGATGACATTGCCGGTTTCAAGATGGATGTCAAACCATCACCAAAACCAACAAGGACTTTTAACGATGCTATTGATAAGCGGAATACTTAAAAAAGCCATGATACGCGAACCTGTACCGCAAAGGCTTGTAGCGGTACGCGTTCCTTTACACTGGCTTAAGTTAGCGGTACACGTTCCTGTACTATGGGTTATTTTTCACCTTTATAAAAATCAGACAGTTAGCGAGAGCAACACTTTTTAGCCATGGTACGCGTCCCTGTACACCTTATATATTAAGCCATATACATAGAAAAAATATCACCAGGATAATAGTGAAAAATAGGAATGAAACACCGCGAGGCAGAAATTGTAAAAAGTCGAATCCGACTAGAAACAAGTCGAATCTGACTACTGAAATTTAAGTTACCCAAATACGGGTAAGGAATTACTCATAAAAGGGTAATGGTCCGAAATTAGACTAATCCGGACAGCAAAATGGACAACTACAGGCCTCGCCATCTAAGGACTTGATTGAAGGCGTTGGACGGCAAAATGAACAGCCAGGGATAACGAAACGTTACACCCTGATATAGCAAATTAGAATGAGTTGGTAAGGCTAAACATTCCCGAAATCAGGACAGCAGAGTCCCGAAAATAGAACTAAACTAAACAGTCCTTAAAACTGGAGGTCAGCTATTTAGCTCTTAAGTTTTTTATTGCAAGCATCCTTTACCCACTCTGAAAACGTTTCGCTGGTGGATTGCCGGTCAGTCTCAATCTGATTTAGTAATTCATCTTCAAAACGAATGTTTTTGCGAGTCGAGCCTTTGCGGTCGTCAGAACGTTTTGGTTTTTTATCATCTTTCACTTGCATTGGGTGTGTACCACTTCTATATTGGTGGGTGTGTACCATTAAATATAGTTAATTCATCAACTCTATTCAATTAGAGATTTACATCTAACCAAAAGGAGCAATACCGATGATTGATATATCAGCAATGAAAAACTCAGAACTTGAAGAACTAGTGAGCGAGAACGTTGATAAAGCGTTTGGCTTACTGGAAGTACTTTATGGCTCACTGTGCCAAACAGGTTATCCACTCGACAACAAAGAGTTAAGGCCTGCTGTGTGGGCAATAAGGGAGTTAATGGCCGAAGTGAAGTTTAGCAATGAAGAATTGATCGAGCGCGCAATTCCAAATAGGAGTGCGAACAATGAATAACCTGGCTGCAATCGAAACCAACGAAAGAGAAACTCTTTCACATTATACTGTGGAGCCTATCAAAGAGCTGTCAAAAGTATTGTGGGATTATATTTTTGATGGTTCTAATAACTTAGACCTTACACCGGCACAAGACCAGGTGATAAACGCTTTGTTAAGCCAGATTCAAGAGCTATGCGACGAAAGTTTGGCAAAGCCTGGCGACCAACACTAAGAGAAAGCAAGGGGTCGAACGTGGTGATTGATAGTGATTTCAGAAAGCGCCAGGTTAAGGCCCTTAAAGCTCATTACAAAGCCTGTTTTGATAGCTATGAGCAATGGGCCGACTCTGGCTATCAATACCCACCACCAGCTACACCGCCATTCCCTGATATATGTCGGGGGATGAAATGCGGTGCTAAAACTCGCAGCGGCCACCCGTGCAAGAATGACGGTACAAGTTATAGCAACGGGCGCTGTAAGTTTCATGGTGGGGCTAGTACCGGCCCAGTAACCAAAGAGGGTAAAAATAGATCAGCGGCAAATGGCTTTAAACGCAAAAGCGAGAACGCCACCAGCTAATAAGCCCTATGAGATTACTGATAAAACCCGAAATAACAAAGCCTATTTAATGTTGAAAAATGTTGACGTTGAAAGTAAATGTTTAGCTACCGTCATACAGCAAACTGTAGTGGCAGACTAAACCCGAACACTGTTTTAAGTGGTAGCATTACACTTAATAACGAGGTGTTCAATGAAAAGACAAAGACGGTCATTCAGTCAGGAATTTAAACATGATTCAGCCAGCCTGGTAGTTGATCAGGGTTACAGTATGGCTGAAGCTGGTCGCGCAGTAGATGTACATGAAAATACTCTGCGCAAGTGGATTAGGCAACTTGAAGCAGAGCGCGACGGCAGTACACCCAAGTCCAAAGCGTTGACTCCAGACCAGCAGCGTATTCAAGAACTGGAAGCCCGCGTTAATCGCCTGGAACGAGAAAAAACTATACTAAAAAAGGCTACTGCTCTCTTGATGTCCGACGACCTGAAATCCACGCGCTGATAGACCGGTTGAGGGAGCATGAATCAACAGAATTGGTCTGTTCAGCGTTAGGTGTTGGTGTCAGTAGTTATTACGAACGACGAAAGCGCCAGCGCCTGATTGGTGCTAAGCGGCGTATTCTGCGCGCCAGAGTGAAGCGTCTGTTCGATAAAAGTCGTCAGTCCGCGGGCACTCGAACACTTGTTGAGATGCTTCGCGATGAAGGCATTACCATGGGCCGTTTCAAAGTAGGTCGGTTGATGAAAGAACAAGGACTGCTGAGTAAGCAGCCGGGCAAACATGCTTATAAAAACGTCCAGGTTGAACGGCCCGATACCCCGAACTTACTGGACAGACAGTTCAATGTGGAGAAACCCAATCGGGTCTGGTGCGGCGACATCACCTACATCTGGGCGGGCTCAGCATGGCATTACGCTGCTGTGGTTATCGATCTGCACACTCGCAGGGTTATCGGTTGGAGTATGTCACATCGGCCAGATGCGGAGCTTGCCGCCAGAGCTTTAGATATGGCGTATGAGCTACGAGGTAAGCCAAAAGATGTGATGTTCCACAGTGACCAAGGATCTCAGTACGCAGCGCGCAAGTTCAGGCAAAGGCTATGGCGTTACAAGATGACCCAGAGCATGAGTCGACGAGGAAACTGCTGGGATAACAGCCCGATGGAGCGTGTGTTCAGGAGTCTGAAGTCCGAATGGATGCCTTCAACTGGCTACTGTTCAATAAACGAAGCGAAACGAGATGTGGGTTATTACCTGATGAATTACTACAACTGGGAAAGACCGCATCAATTTAACGATGGGCTACCACCGGCAAAAGCGGAAGAATTAGCTAAAAAGGTGTCCGGGTTTTATTGACCACTACAAACCCCATGAATAGGATAAGTTTGGGATAAGGGTTACGATTAAAAATACGGCATGATTACGGCAAGGCAAGTGTTATTATTTTTTAAGGTACAAACCCCATAAAGACCCCACAAAACCTCACCCCAAACCATACAAAGCTCAAGTGAACCCCAAGGACACCCAAAGGGCTTTTGATGAATGGAAGCCACCAGCTTACACGGTAAACAATAAACCAGCACTGAGTACAGTTATCAGCAGTATCATTAGGCGCTAGGCTCTAATTACAACTTAGTCACTTGCTGGTGGATCATGAAGCCAACTCAAATAATCGAGCAGGCCGAAGTATTACTATGTAACCTATTAGCCTTGAGAGACTCCGAAACGGATGATTTCAGGATAGAACACGATGATGTTGTAGTTACACTGCAAACGGCTGTAAATCTTCTCAGAATGGCGCAGGATGCGTTATATGAGAAAAGCGCTTATAGTTTGGTGGATAACATCACAGTATTGAATGAGTGGAGCCACCGTGGACGAAAAGCAAATCAAAGATGATTTTATGTGTATGCGATTAACTAATGATAATTACCTGGTTGTCTGTCAGGGCCAGTCAGTCAAAGCGAAGATAACCAAGGTAGGCCACCAGCGCCAACCACTCTTAAAACGGCTGATACGCGCATTACAGGCAGCTTTTCGAGTGCTTGGTTAAGTCACATTTATTCACGCCACTTTTACGCGTGCTGACGCGTAGTTAATCATCATTAAACGGGTCCTTAGTAAAACGTTGCTAGCGGGTAATACGCAGCGCATAAAAATTCTAGCCACAATTTTTTAGTGGTGGGTTGTTGTTTAGTCTTTGGGTTCTTCCTGTTTTCAGTTATACGGGGTCGCGGCTGCGCAGGTTTTACGATGTGCAAGCGTTCTACTATCCGAGTCAACGACAACACCGGCCAGAGCGGAAAAGGCACAATGCCTGGTAGCGTAAAGGGTAGCCAGCCTGTTAACGAAAAAGCCGTTGCACAGTCGATGGTTAATACGGCTAATGATCCGATGAAGTCCGCGCCAGATAAAGAGAGAAAGGTACAAGTAATACGGTGGATAATACGGGCATTCACCAACCGGCAACCAAAATAAAAAAGGTACTTTCCGGTGTGGCGGAGACTTGCGGGTAATGCGACTCGCAAGGTTTGGCTATTTATGAGGTGTTATTGCTGGTGGTTGTTGTGTTTTGCCATTGCCAGGCTATTAAAGCCGTTGATAAATCGCCCTAAGATCATCCTAAGGTAAGTTAACTAAGTTAACCCAGGGGGCCAGTTGAAAGTCTGTAAGGTTGCTACACAGTACCGCCGCTGAATGGCAACTCACACACTCGAAACTTCGAAAAGTTTTTTCTAACTGGACATAGAACGGCACACCTACAGTGACACCCCGCACGACACCCTACGTGACACCTCAGAGGTTGTATGCTTAACGGGCTAGGGTATCTATGCCGACACCTAAAGCGACACCCGAGCCGACACTCTACGCATACGGGATAGGGGGGATTAATTGTTGTCGTGAATGAAGCCTGATCATTGCCACGTTGAATTAAATTTTTTGCGCGCCAAATAAGGATCTTTTTTTTGAGGAATTAACTTCTGTTTGCGCTTAACAGCTTTGGATTTTATTGCGTATTATGTGTATATTATTCGGCCATTTGTTTTTGGATGAAGAAGCGTTTATCCACATATTTTTTCAGGGCTCTATGTTTTCTGTGAATAAACTTGTGGATAAGCCTGTTGATAAGTTTTTGGTTGAATTTTGTAAACTAAACTTGTTGTCATTTCGTAAAATATGACGATATATTTAATTAAGCACCTTGTTGGGGTGCTGAAAATTAGGAGCTTGAATCATGAATATTAGAAAAATATCGTGTTTAAATTCACTTCAGCATGGCCACGGAGACGGCTAGGTTTTTGATACCGCTTCCTTTTGGGCTCCAGTTTGGGGCCCTTTTTGTTTGTATCGATGGATCATGTTTAAAGGATTATTAATGTGTTCGAAAAATTGACGAGTTACCTTAAGTCAGGTTCTTCTAGGCTAATAAAATATATAGCCGTATTTGTTGTGGCTATTCTTATAGCGACAATATTCTTCGAGAAATATCTTGATGAGCCAAGATTAACTGCGCTAAATGCGTTTCTAGTTCCCTTTGTTATAGTTACCTACATTTCAATCGGATATTGCCATTTCCTATTTTATTACTATAGGAATTGCTCACACAATGAGTCGCGCATAACCAAGGTAGTACTAGCAATTGTTCCGTTGATATTAGGGTTAGTGATTTTTGGTGTTTCCATTCATAAAGGGGATGCCTTAAGTGACAAAGCAACCACGTTATTATCACTAGGTTTCTCTGTCTTATTAGCAATATGTTGGTGGCTCATTCGAAGCGAGCAAGCCAAAATTGCGACGAAGAAAAACCACACATTAAATATTCTGCTTCAATCGCGTATAAGCGCGACTTACCAAGAGAGGTTAGCTGAAGCAAGCTCTTTGTACACCAGTGATAATTACTTTCCGAACCTTAAAGAAATGGGCGAAGAAGAGCGAAAGAAGTATCAAAGAATAATTAAATACTATGGAATGATGATGAAGGAAGGAAATATTACTCTTCCAGGAAATATTAATTTTGAAGTTGATCGTGAGACCGTTGATATTGCAGTTTCACTTCGAGGCCTTGTTTACTTAGTGAATTACTTTGAATTCTTAGCTGTAGGAATTGAGAAAGACGATATCTATGAACCACTGATAGAAGAATGCCTGAAGGGAATTGCACTTTCATTAAAGAAAAGAGCCGAGCACCTTATTGACCATCTTAGAGCGAAAGACTCTGAAACCTGGGAGTACTTTTTACAAATGTGCTCGAGGTGGGAATAATCGTAGTATCTAGAGTTGGCATTTTGAATAATAAAAATTGGCGGAGTTTTTCATTTTGATACTGAGTAGGCCCTTAGTGTTTTAGTAACATGCTTAGTAACACGTTCTGGTTCTGTCTTAGCTTAATTTTATATTTAACAGTAGTTTATTTTTTTGATTCAGTGTTGCCCCTGGGCACCATTCCTCGAAAGACGTTTCAAACTTCTTATTTATAAATAAATTCAAGCTTTTATCAAATCGGCGGACTAACCCAGCCGAAAATCACAGATTTTCGTCGTTCATCCGTACGCGAAGCAAAGCTTCGCATAAAGCGTACGGCTTCACCCACCCCTGGGCACCATTCCTCGAAAGACATTCAAAAACTCCTTGTAAATCAAATTACAATTAATAGTTAAGTCGGCGTACGTGCGCAGCGGGAAATTGCAGATTTCTGTGTTTTACCCTCTACCCGTTCTTCGCTTATAACGTGAGTTTTCAGTACATTTTAATGCGCCCAGCGCACTCCCTGGCAAAATAGCTGGTAATATAGGCCAAAGCTGCTGAACAACGCTAACGATCCCGTTAAAGGTTGTTCACACTGTCTATAACTCAGGATCACCATGGCACTTAAAGCAACCATTTTTAAAGCAGACCTGTCGATTACCGACATGGACCGCAACTATTACAATGACCATAACCTGACCATTGCCCGACATCCGTCTGAAAACGATGCGCGGATGATGCTGCGTATAATAGCGTTTATCGTTAATGCCCATGAGCGGCTGCAGTTTACCAAGGGGTTATCAGATGATGATGTGCCTGATCTGTGGCAAAAGAACTTCAGTGATGAAATTGAGTTGTGGATCGAGCTAGGCCAGCCTTCAGAACAGCGAATTAAAAAAGGCTGCAATCAAAGCCAGCAAATGATGATCTATGCTTACGCCGACAACAGCTTTGACGCATGGTGGAAGAAAGAGAGCTCTAAGTTACAAACCCGCAAAAACCTCTCGGTATTTACCGTACCAGAAGCACTGGCCGCTATCCTCGAAAGAGCGGTGCAGCGTTCTATGCAAATACAGGTCACCATTCAGGATGGGCAAATATGGTTAACCATTGAGGGCCCGGAGGCAGCGGAAAGTCTAGAAGTGGTCATCGAGCAGCACTTGTAATTTAACGCTGGAACAGTGCTAAAAAGGCGAGTAAGCGACGTGGTTGGAGTCTGCTAACTCGCCAGTTGTTACAGGTACAATCTGTTACCTAGTTGAAGAGGTCTTTGAGCTTGTCTTTGCCTTTTTCTAACAGCTTATCTTTCTCTTCTTCGATTTTTTCCCTGGCTTTGTCTGCCACCACTTTCTTCGCTTCTGCTTTCGCCTGCTTAATGGCGTTATCCAGCATCTGTTTAACAATGGCAGCACCTACCTGATCGGCAGGCAGGCCATCCGGCTGACCTATAGAGCCGGCATTGAAGGTAGGCAGTGTTACTTCATACGTTTTCTTGTCAATTTCAAACTCACCGGTATCCAGGTTTTCAAAGTTCAGCACTAATCTGGCGTTACTCACCGTCACCTGGTCAACAATCAGCTTCGGGCTGGGAGATGAAGGATCGGCAGGCTGTTCGTTGCCACCCTCAGGGAGGTTAGCGTCGAGGTTGTTTTTAAGTACAATCAGATTACCCTGACCACTGCTATCTAACTCGTAGAGGATCTCCGGACCGTCAACCGTGACTTCCTGAATGCGATAGGGTTCCTCGGTAGAACCGGCCAGGTCCAACGTGATGCCAGTAAGGCTCATGGCGTCTTCGTCACTGAAACCTTCGGGGTTTTCCACATCGATATCGGCTATGGTCAGTCGCCCCTCACTGAAAGACAAATCCACCGAGGCAACACTAACGGGCGTGGCTAAGTATTTCGTTCCCTGAGTTTCTATTTGTGCACGGATAAATTCATTGGCACCACTGGCAAGATACACGACACCACCCACAATGGCGGCAACCAGCACCAATAAAATAATAACAACTTTTTTCATTACGCTTCCCTTTATCTAATGAGTTATACGCATCCTACTACAAAATACGCAACGGCAAACCATGCTCACGATGAAATCCCGGTGCTGCTGATTAATTACTACGGCAAACCGCTTAAAAAGTATTATCTGGCAGTGCTTTTAAGCCGTTAAGTCGCTGATCAGGATTCCGAACTGTTAAATAAACCGGAGCTGAAGCTCAGGCCGCCCACACCGAGCACAAACCCAAAATCGTACCAGCCGCCATTGTTATAAATGGCATAGATAGCCACGTCATCGAATAGCAATGAGGCGAGCCAGGAAAATATAATAATCAGGCCATGCCACAAGCCATGCAGGAAACCTACTTTATCGGCTTGTTGTGCCTGTTCGAAGGTCATTTGGTCGGCGCAACCAGATAGCAGTAATATCGCCACCGCCAGGAAAATGAGTTTTGTCTTAGTCATCAACATGTCTTTATTCAGATAACCTGTTTTCAGATTAGCAGAGACAAAGGCGGTTGTGCAGGAGTAAATGGTTACAGATTGTGAGTCTTCAGACCGATGCTGCGTGGTGGCAGACGTAGGGGATTCTTTTGCTGACAGAAAATGGTGCCAGCGGCTGCTGCCGCTGGCGGATGGGATTACAGACTGTTCATGCTCTGCACAGAGACAGGGCCAAGGCCTGCAGCTTCCACTTCAGCTTTTATTTTCTCGGCATCACCAATAATAAGCCAGGTAAGCTTATCGGGGTGAATCACCTGAGCTGCAGCTTTATTCAGGTCGTCTAACGTCAGGCCGTTGTATTTTTCTACCAGGGTTTCCGGGTAGTTAAACTGACGGTTAAAACGACTGCTGGACAGCAGGCTGCCAAGCACTGAGCCGGCGGTCTCAAACTGCCCTGGCAGAGAACGTACTTCGTCCAGGCGCGCGCGTTCAAGCTCCATGGCCATCGGTGGTTTATCACCTAAGTAACCATTCAGTTCTTTTTTCAGCTCCAGTAAAGACGGGCCGGTCTGGTCGGTCTGAACCGGTGCATACACCATAAACGGCCGCTGACCACGAGCGTCCTGTAAGAAGGTATAAGCGCCGTAGGACCAGCCTTTATCTTCACGCAGGTTCATATTGACCCGGGCAGTGAAGGCGCCGCCTAAAGTCAGGTTCATCGCTTCAATGGCAATATTGTTGTCGATGCCTGTAGGGGGGGCTAAATGGGCAGCCAGAATCAGTGATTGCTGCGAGCCCGGGCGGTCAATAATAATCGCCTGGCCCTGAGCGGGGAGTTCAGCTTTGGCGATTTGTTTGCTGCCTTTGCTACCAGATACTTTCCACTTACCAAACTCTTTTTCCAGCGCCGGTTTAATTTCATTCAGGGTGGTGTCACCAACCACGAAGATAGTGGCATTATCCGGGCGTAACCAGGTATTTTTGAAGTTAACCAAATCACTACGGGTAACGGCTTGCACATCTTCAGCGGTACCAGTGCCGGTAAAGGGAATGCCATAGGCGTGGTCGTCGCCATAAATAAGCGGGGGTAGCAGAGTAAGAGCGATACTCACCGGACGGGTTTTCTGCTGGGCAATGTTACTTAAGATGAGTGCTCGCTGGCGCTCGATTTCTTCCTCTGCGAACGCGGGCTCCTTAAGGATATCACCGAGTAACGCCAGTGACGGCTTCATGTTTTCTTTTAGCATCGACATGCTAACGGTAGTCGTATCCAGGTTAGAGCCACTGCTTAAATTGGTGCCCAGTTGCTCCAGTTCTGCGGCCAGTTCAAGCGCATCATAATCGCCGGCGCCTTCATCCAGCATCCGCGTAGTAAAGCTGGCAAGGCCAAGCTTACCGCCCGCATCTGCCGCGTAACCAGCGTCAAATTGTACCGCCACATTCACCAGTGGCACCGTAGCGCGCTGAGCGTAAACCACTTTAATACCGTTAGACAGCTCGGTTTCGGTGACTTGTGGGAAGCTTAGCTGGGTTTCTGCGTCAATCGATGGCAGGCCGGTGCTACGGTCAACGCCGTCAGCTTTAGCGGTATGCTCTTCAAATGGCACAAAGGTAATTTGATGCCAGCCATCCCCCAGCCATTGCTGGGCGGCGGCTTTGACTTTTTTAGGCGTTGAGCTGGCCAGCTCTTCAAGCTCAGTTTTAAAATAATTCGGATCGCCGGCGATGTACTCACCGGTAGCCAGTGTATCGGCCTTACCGCCAAAACCACCAACTTCCTCCAGGCCACGAATAATGGAGGCGCGACGCTTGGTGGAGACCAGTTCTACCTCATCGCGGCTGGGCCCTTTACGTAAAAACTCAGCGATGATTTTATCCATTTCGCGTTCAACTTTGGCGGCATCCTCACCGGCTTTCACGTCAACGCTGACACCAAAAATAGACGCCATTTGAAGCTCATAGTTAAATACGGAGGCATTGGTCGCAATTTGTTGATCGTAAACCAGCTCTTTGTACATCCGTGAGTTCTTGCCATCGCCTAATACACTGGCAGCAATAAACAGATCTGTGGCGGTTGGACTGGTATTTTCAGGTGACACCCACAAGCGATAAATGCGGGTTTGCGGCACTTTATCCTGCACTACCTGGCGGGTATTTGCCTTACGCTCAGGTACCCATGATTGCCACTTAGCCAGAGCCGGACCCGGTTCGATATCAGCAAAATACTTATCAACCAAAGGCTTGGCTTCCTCGGCGTTAATATCGCCACTGAGTACTAAAATAGCGTTGTTGGGCCCGTAATACTGATTGAACCAGCCTTTCACGTCGTCCAGTGAGGCTGAGTTCAGATCGTCCATCGAACCAATAACGGTATGATTATAAGGGTGGCCGCTGGGAAATAATGCTTCTACCACATGGTTAAAGAGTGTGCCGTAGGGCTGATCTTCACCCTGACGTTTTTCGTTTTGCACTACGCCCCGTTGTTCGTCGAGTTTTTCCTGGGTCACGGCACCGAGTAAGTGCCCCATGCGATCAGATTCCATCCATAAAATGCGGTCGAGAGCCGGCGTGGGAACGGTTTGGAAATAGTTGGTGCGGTCGAAGTTTGTGGTGCCGTTAAGGCCGGTGGCGCCAGCTTCCTGCAGTGGGCCGAACCACTCATCGTCATAATTTTCAGAACCGTTGAACATCAGGTGCTCAAAGAGGTGAGCAAAGCCTGATTTACCGTTTGGCTCATCCTTAGAGCCCACTTTGTACCACACTGCTACCGCAACAACCGGCGCCTTACGATCTTCATGGACAATAACGGTCAGGCCATTATCGGTGGTAAATTTTTCGTAGTCGATATTAATGTCGTCTTTGGCGAGAACAGAGGTTATATATAAACCGCTGAGTGCCAGCACACCAACGCCTACTTTCAGGCCTTTGGTGAGGTGTTTGATTACTGTCATTATAGTCTTCCTTTATCTTTTTATAAGCGTTGCGTATCGCCCGGGGCAAACTACTATTATGCGGATTGGTATTATACCAGCGTTAAACATAAATCATTCCGCCAGTTAATAAAGTACTGGCGGAATGAAAACTGTAAATGTTTGTAAACGCGTTATGAGCCGTTTAGTCTAGTCGGGAAGATGAACTGCCGGGATCTCAGTAAATGGCTGTATGCCAAACGAAGGATACACCTCAGTAGGAAAATAAATACGTCCCTGGGTAGCCACCATGGCAATAGTTTTAATAGCCTTGAGCTGCTGGGTTGGATCGCCGGGTACCAGGAAAAAATCGGCCTGCTTACCTACTTCAATAGAGCCGCGTGCGGTATGTCCGAGATACTGTGCCATATCATAAGAACCCCGGCGCAGTGCTTCGGCTGCCGTCATACCGATTTTTTCAAACAACTCCAGTTCGCGGTGCAGGTAAAAAGCGCCTCCCATATCGGTACCGGGCACTAATAGAATGCCTTTTTGGTGCATTAACGCCAGGGTATCGAGGATCTTCTGGTAGGCAACAAGATAAGCCTCATCTTCGGCGTCATCGGCCACGTTGAGCATGGCGGATTTGGCCGAGCGCTGCACGCTTATTGGCATATGGTCAATATAATCACGCACTGCAAAATTGGTAATGCCGTTACGGCCTGTCATGGCATATTCATGAATAACCGCTGTGGGGTCGTGAGCGATATTGTTTTCTGCCATCAGCGCCAGGGTGTGTTGTACTTTCTCGCTGTTGAGGTCCAAATCAACAAAGCGTTTCATGCCGGTAATCCTGAACAGAGTGCGGGTGTCTTCTTCCGGGCCCAGTACCCAGCCCAGCATAATCTGATTGATATGCGTTAGCTCATCATAACCTGCCTCAATCATCTGGTCAGCGCGGTAAAATGCCGGAACGTGGCCTGCTACCCGCATACCCAGCTGGTGGGCTTCAGCTGTCATGTCTTCAACCCAGTCACCGTTCATGGAATTATAGATTTTTATTTGCCAGTAGCCTTTTTCGGCATAGCTTCTAACCAGCTCCAGGGCCTTCTCTTTGGTGTCTGCCAGTTCTCCGGTGGCGGCGCTGAATTCGCTGACCCCTTCAATAAAGCCACTTTTGGTAATGGTTGGCCCAATCAGTACACCGCGATCGATTTTATCAATCAAATCCGATAATACGTCATCTTCGTTACCCATATCGCGAATGCCGGTGACCCCAGCCATTACGTTCATAATGGCCTGGTTATCGCCTACGTGCCCGTGCATATCGTAAAGACCGGCGACCAGAGTGCCCCCATCGCCTTCAATAAAAACTTCGTTGTTACCCGGGGCAGACTGGACCTCTTCAATGGCCGTGATGGTATCACCAGTGATCACCACCGATACCGGCTTGGTCAGACTCAGCGATTTGGGGTCAAAAATACGCACATCATTGATTCTTACCGGCTGTTCGTATTGGTGGGTTACGTTACTGGCAATGTCTTCATAACGTTGGGTATTGAGTGCAGCCGTGAGCTCTCGCAGGCGACTGTCTTCGCTCTCGAAACCCTCTCTTAACAGCGCAAAACGCGGCGACACAGTGCCAACGTATTGCTGTTCCTTATCAAGTAAAATGTAGCTGGGGTTAAGGTTAATGCCGCCAACGGCATACAGGGTTACCGGCAGCTCGGTGTCTTTACCTTGCAGGGTCAGTGACTCTTTAGCCGTTACCGTAACCTGGCCCGCCGGCAGAGCCGGGTAGGGCTCACCGCCCGCATCGAGGACGGTTTTAGCATAGGTGTAGAGCGCGTAAGGGCTGGGGTTCTGTGCAATATAAATGGGTTTGTTGCTGGCATCCGCTTCGCCACTGCCGGCGGCTGAGGTCCAGCTGGCCTGGCCGTCGCTCAACTGGTAGGTTTCATTCACCTGGTTACCGAATGTGGTTTTACCGGTGATTTTCCAGCTTATTGGCAGCCCGGCTTCCGACAATAACAGTGTTTCTTCACTGCTGGCGCCGCGGCCGTTATTGCTGAAGCTATAGCGGATATCAATCAGTGTGCCTGACTGGCTGATGGTCATATCGCCCACATCAGTACCGCCAAACAATACGTTGAATCTGGTGGTTTGTGCAGGCGTTGCCTGGCTCGGGGAATCGCCGGTATCGCTTGTCATCGGTGCTTCACCGCTGCACGCTGCCACACCAGTAAGTGCGAGTAACATAATCAGTTTTCGCATGTTTTATCCTTATTGTAATTATCTTTGCCAGTATGTCACAAAGCAGCCGTTCGCCTAATACTTAAAATTGCCCATAGTGCGTTCGAGCAGTGTATTGTTTGACTGCAGATCGGTAGTCAGTGCTTTTAACTCATCGGCAATCGATACCTGATGGGTTGCTGCATCCTGCACCGAAATGACATCCCTGGCGATTTGCTCTGAAGTGACCGATTGCTGCTCGGCGGCGGCAGACATTGCATTGGCCTGAATCTCCACATGCCCGGCACTTTCGCGCACGGTGTTGGCAGTGCGTTCACCGCTTTCGGTCAGATTCAGTGAAGTGCGGGCCGCTTCGGCACTTTGGCTGACCCCATTAATGACTTTGCTGCTGACCTGCGCCAGCGTGTCGAGTAGCGATGAAATTTTGTCAGAAGAGCTGCGACTGGCGGTGGCCAGTTGCCTCACTTCGTCGGCAACTACCGCAAACCCTCGTCCGTGTTCACCAGCCCGGGCCGCCTCTATAGCAGCATTGAGGGCAAGTAAATTGGTTTGGTCGGACAGGGTGTTAATAGTGTCGAGAATACCGCTAATTTCGCTGAGGTGTTCGCCCATCGTTTTTGCACTGCTCTCGACCACTTGCATTTGTTGTGTCAGGTTTTCAATGGAGGTTTTAATCGTATTGTTTGCCTGTGTGGCTTCATCGGCCAGTTTGTCGAGTGCCTGGCTCGACTCCAGCGTATTAAAAGCAGACTGGGCAATTTCTTTACTGGTTTGAGTCATCTGCTCAATGGCAGTCGCTATACTCATGGCCCGATGCTGGGTTTGTTCTGACTCGGAATGAATAGTATCGGCAGATTCCGCTACACTGTCGCCCAAACGGGTGCTGGTGTTAACCGACTTTGCCAAACCGGTGATCAGGTCGCGAATGGCCAGCAAGGTTTGGTTAACGGCCTTAGAGATAACCCCCAGTTCGTTGTCGCTGTTAAGTTTTACATTAATGGTCAGGTCGCCACTGCGGGAAATCTCATTAAGCCTGTGAGTGAGCGTTGAAAGCTGGGAATTAAGCGTTTTTACCAGAGTGGTAACCAGCAGTATAACCACCAAGAACACGCCTCCAGTAACCGATACCAGTATGATAAGACTGGTGAGCTCTGTCTGATACTCATTGTCTGCGCTGTCCTTCACTTGCAACCAGGTGGCATCCAACAGCCCTTTAACCTGACCAATCTGGGCCGTGGCCTGACCAAACCAGTCAGGGGCAGACGGCAATTGAGTAAAGTCCACCGGGTCTCTGACTAACGTCCGGTAAACCTTATCCATAAAAGCTTTTTGCGAGGAACCTGCCACCGCGTTAAATGCGGTTAACTCCTGCCCGGTCAGCGCATTTTTTTGCACGGTAATGAGGTATTCAATGCTGTCATGGTATTCGGCCAGGTCATCGGCTAAGCGCCCCGTAATACGCTGGCTGGCAAGCACGCCGTTAATTTTACCCCGCAATTGCCCGAGGCGTTCTTTTAGCCAGGCATAAGTCAAAGCATGAGCAACGGTATTGCTTACATCACTGTTGGCAATGTTCAAAACCAGCGTATTGGCGGTATCCAGTGCCATTCGGTTGAGCTGGCTGTAGTAGGCGAAAGCTTTGCTGCCTTCGCGGTTATCTACTTGCTGGTGAATGGCATTTTTGTTGTCCAACATATCAAACAGGCTGGCTAGCTGATGCTCAACGTTAAGCGATGCCGGCCAGTCCTGCCTGGAAAGCTGGCGCAGTGTCTCTGCCGAGACACCGGCTTTTTGCCGTTGTGCGAGCACTTTTTCCCGCGCCTGTTCGCTGCCCGAACCCAAAAATCCTGCGGTTAGCCCGCGTTCAACGGCGTGATTATGGGCAATCTTTTCAACCGCATCGACCAGTTCAACAATTCGGATTTCCAGTTCCGCCTGGTTTAACTGAGTCAGGCTTTTATTCACTGCGATGCCGGTCATGACCAGCATTAATCCGCCAATCAGGCCGATACACAGTAGCGTCAGGTGTACTATCGATAAACGCATCAATCCATTCATAGTTTGCTCGTTAGAATAACTCTGGACTACGCAACTCAGAAGTAACTGGGTTAACTAAGGCTTAAAACCTGTGTGTGAGGGGATATTATTCTTTGTTTCCCGCCGCTTGGGCTAAAGTATAGTTAGAGTTTTATGTTTCGCGAGGATTTGCCGAAGCGCCAGGGGAAAAGGGCCCTAAGGCCCGGAGTGGTGTGACTGTGTAGCTTAATTTAAACGGCTTGTTGCCAGTAAAGGTGAATGTTGGTGAGTGCGGCGACCTTATTTACATAGTGTTTCACCGGCTCGGGCCACGTTAAACCTTTTACCATGGTCAGGTTTCGCAGGAACGGGAAAATAAGCACATCGTCCATACCTAGCCTGGTTGTAGCCGGTAACGGCGGTAGCTTGCTGAGCATGTCATTGACCCGGTCTATGGCCTGCTCTGAGCGCTCCATGGCTTCAGCAAAAGTCATAGCAATCACTTTTTCTTTTTTAGCCTGAAAATACGCACGGGCCGAAGCGGTTTTGAACTCAGGTTGTTCTATGCGGACATTGCGGGGGAACAGCAAAGCATTCATGTCGCTACTGTATTCGCTCAGCAGCGTAGTGACTTCATCGGCCTGATGGCTGGCCTGCAGTTGTTTATCTGGCGGCGCCAGCGATAAAATTTTGTTAACAATATCGAGGCTCTCGCCCATTGCACTGCCATCGTCGAGTTGCAGAATTGGCACCATTTTTTTACCAATCAACTGGTGGCAGGTTGCATCGTCATCGTTGAGCAGTAGTACCTTCTTGTGGGGAACACCGGTATAGTTAGCAACCATGTCGGCGCGAACACAAAACGGGCAGTGTAAATATTGATACAGGGTGATCATCGACGCACTCCTTTTGGCTTGATTTGTTGGTAGACTATAGCGTATTCACTCCGGGTATTTCATAACACAAAGATAATAAGTTATTCATTTCATGACCTTAACACCTGACATCCTAATGGCCTTTGTCGCAGCTACGCTGATCATCAGTTTATCGCCCGGCCCGTCCAATCTGTATATCCTGGCCTGTACGTTGGGTTCAGGCAGAGCAGGGGGAACCGCTGCAGCGTTGGGAATGGCGGTAGGTTCATCCAGTTATGCTATTGCCACGGCGTTTGGGCTGGCTGCGGTGATTGCTTATGTACCTGTGGTGTTTACCGTGGTGAAGGTGCTGGGCGCGCTTTATCTGATTTATCTTGGGGTGACGGCGTTGCGCTTTGCCAGCGCCCCTCATCTGCGTAAGCCGGTGCAGGCTTCTACCCGGCGAATTGTATCAAGAAGCCTGCTGGTGGAACTGAGTAACCCTAAAACCGCGCTGTTTTTTATTGCATTTTTGCCGCAGTTTACGCACGCGACCGGCGACGTGCTGATTACCGACCTGCTGGTCCTGGGGCTATTGTTCAGTGCTATTGCCCTGAGCTGTGATTTGCTGGTGGTGCAACTGTCCCATCAACTGGGGCGCTGGATGGCAAAAAATCCCCGGATCGCTGTTCGTCAGGAACAATTGGTCGGACTGATTTTCCTGGGGCTGGGTGCCACACTGCTGCTCGATTTAGGCCAGACCGCAACGGTTTAGCCCGCTGGCCCTCATCAGCCACCTTCTACTTCGTCGAATAACGCTGCAATTTGCTTAGTGACTTTATGGCTGGGCATTAAAAAGGGCAGTGGCGTGCGGTGTGAGTGTGATTCTTTTACTTTTACCGAACTGCTTAGCCGGGTTTCGAATAAAGGCAGGCCCTTTTCCTGTAACTCGCCAATCAGCGTTGCAGGCAGCTTAGCCTGCGCATTGTACTGGTTTATCACTACGCCGGATAACGCCAGTGACTGATTGTGGTCTTCCTTAATCTCCATCACATTTTCCAGCAAGCGCTCAATGGCCTGAGCAGAAAAGTGATCGCAGTCAAAGGGGACCAGAAACTCATCCGCTGCAATCAGTGCTGCTTTGGAATAAAAATTAAAGTTGGGGGGCGTGTCGATATAAATGCGGTCAAACTCTTCGCTCAGTGCTTCCAGCGTTTCCCGCAACTTGAACATTTTATAGCGAGATTCCAGTTCCCGTTCGATGGTTGCGAGGGCGGGATCGGCCGGCAACACATAAAGGTTTTCAAACGCGGTTTCCTGCACAAATGCGGTGGGCGGCTGAGGCTTGGAAAACCAACCGACGATTTGTTTAAACATATCGGCTACGGTAAGCGTGTCCTCGTTGATATCGATGCCTGCGTAATGGGTACTGTTACCCTGAGCATCCAAATCGACCAGTAGGGTTTTATATCCTCTTAAGGCACTTTCTGCTGCGAGATTGGTGCTGATGGTAGATTTACCAACACCGCCCTTTTGATTGAATACCACCCGTTTCATGTGACTCCTTTTATTTCCTCGCCGGTCGATAGGTTGAGGACTTGCTGTATAAATAATCGACGCATTCAGCATAAGTTATCCCTGCCGAAAAGTAACGGATTAAAGTGTTTAAAAAATGTTAAATTAATGTGAAGTAGGCTAAGCTTAACAGAGCCATTTTTAATGGAGCGGCCTGTCTATGAAAGTTCATACAGTGGTTGTCTTACTCAGCAGCTTCATATTGCTTGGCGGATGCGCCAGTACCGAATCCAGCACCGGTAATTATTTACACCCGGTCTATGCCGACGCATTTCCTGCCGCCAGGTCAGTAAAGCTAGAGTCGCCAGCCCAAATCCTCACGCTGCCTGAAGAGGCCAAACGGTTTTTAACAAAAATTAGGGTGACGGCGAATCTAAAGCAATCCACCCCGCTAGAAGAGCTGGTCGATAGCCTGTTTGCCGAGCAAGCGCTTGGCTTAAGTTACTATGGCGATGCAAATTCCACGGTTGCAGAAACCTTTACAAACCGCCAGGCAAACTGTCTCTCGCTCACCCTGATGACCTATGCGCTGGCAAAAGGCCTGGGGCTGGATGCCAGCTTAAAGGATGTGTTTATTCCTGAATACTGGTCGCGCAAGCAGGGCTTTAGCCTGCTCAACGGCCACGTTAATGTACTCCTCACCGACACGCGGGATCCGTTCGCTAGGCCAAGACTTGTTGACTTTGATGCCCGCATGCAGGGCCAACAATTTAAATCTGAAACCATGTCAGTAAACCGTGCGCTGTCGATGTTTTACAACAACAAGGGTGCCAATGCATTGGTATATGGCAATTATCCGGTGGCATTCCGATATCTCAGCGCGGCTCTGAAGCAGGACGATCAATTTACCGCGGCGTGGATAAATCTGGGGGTACTGTATCGGTTTGCTGAGCATTATCGTTACGCCGAAGAGGCCTATCAGAAAGTACTTCAGCTCGACGCACAGAACCTGACAGCCAGAGAAAACCTGGCAATTTTGTTTCGTCTGACCGGCCGGGATTCTATGGCCAATGAGCTGGCCAAAGAAGTACATCAACTGAGGGTAGCTAACCCTTATTACCATCTGATCCGCGGTGATGAGGCCTTTGAAGAGGGTGACTTTAATTTGGCTCACACCTACTACCGCAGGGCTTACCGGTTGGACAGAACGAATCATTTGATCCTGTTTGCACTGGGCAAGACAGCGCTGGCGACAGGCGAAACTGACGATGCGCAAGCTTTTCTGGAACGCGCTATTAAGCGCGCAGAGATACCGGCTGACAGACAACGTTACTCTGCCAAGCTGGCTATAATGAGTCATGATTATGAGGGACAGCTGTAATGAAGTTATCCCTGTTATTCGCTGCTTGGGGGATAGGTTGTTGTGCATTGGTGAACGCCAGTGAGCCGGTATGGATGCAGGATCTTAATGTCCTGGCCGACGATATGATGGAAGGTCGTGAAGTGGGTAGCAAAGGCTCAAAGCGTAGCCGTGAATACCTTATACAGCGCTATGCCGAAATAGGTATTGAACCACTGCCAACACTCAATTCCTATGGTCAGCCTTTTTCGGCAGTTCGCAAAAATAAGCCATTGGCCGGCACCAATGTGGTTGGTCAGCTTGAAGGTGCTCTGGATCGTTATATTGTTGTAAGTGCACACTACGACCATATAGGTCGTAAGGGAAGGCGTATATTTAACGGAGCAGATGATAACGCAAGTGGCGTGGCGGCTATGTTGTATCTTGCCGCGCAAAGTCAGCAACGCGCGCGGCAGTGTCACCAGGTATTTTTAGCGTCAGATGCTGAAGAGCATGGCCTGCTTGGCGCCAGGGCCTTTGTGGCGTCGGATGTGGTGGCGACTAAGTCGATTTTTGTAAACCTCAACCTCGACATGCTCTCGCAACCGGGGGGTCGCAAAGAGGTACTGGTGAGTGGTAATCTTAGCCATCCGGCGTTTAACAGTCTGATCAAGGATATCGAACTGGCCAGCAGCATGCCCATGATAGCCACCGATGAAAAACGTCGCGTCGGCCGCTACCCAAGTCTGGCCGACCGTCGTAAGGTGAGCGACCACGCTGCATTTGCAGAACAGGGGATCCCTTTTTTGTTTCTGGGTGTAGGCAGGCATAACTACTATCACACGCCAAGGGATACCACCTCCAGGGTAAATCAATCGTTCTATGGCGAAACGGTTGCTATTGCCTGGCAATACCTGCAAAAGCTCGATGACTTGTGCGGTGCAACAACCGGGCGGCCATAAAAAAGCGGAGCTATGCTCCGCTGATTATTTCTTTCAGGCCGTTAGATTACGCCCAGTTCACGCAGGCGCTCCTGTAAATACGCCTCGGCGGTATAACGATCTGACAGTTTAACGTCCGGACGCGGGTGCAGGAACAACGGCAGCGATATTCGGGATTTGGTCATATCTGCACCGTCCGGGTTAATTACCCGGTGGATGGTCGATGGATAGTAGCCACCACTGGCTTCCTGCAGCATGTCGCCAATATTCACAATGAGCGTACCAAAGTCACAGGGCACATCCATCCATGAACCGTCTTTACGTTGCACCTGTAAGCCCGGCTCATTAGCTGCTGGTAGTACGGTTAGCAGATTGATATCGCCATGGGCAGCGGCGCGAATGGCGTCAGGTTCTTCGTTACCGTCCAGCGGTGGGTAGTGCAGTACCCGTAGCAGGGTTTGTTCACTGCCGTCTATCATTTGCGGCAACGGCTCGTTAAAGTTCGCTTTGACGTCTTCAGGCGCGTTATCTTCTACCCAGTGCAGCAGTTCGGCAGCCAGGCTGGTGGTTTTCGCATAGTAATCGGCTAGCTGCTCTTTCAGCGCTGGCGGGCACATTCCCCAGGGGTAATAATGGTAATACTCTTTAATGTCTTTTTTCTTAAAGCCTTTGGCGACTTCTGATACCGCTTTAGAAAAATAGCCGTCCTGAGTGCCTTTATTGTAGGTGTAATCGAACTTTTCTTCGCTGTCGAAGAAGGCTTGCCAGGCGGTATAGATATCTTCTACCAGTTGTTTCTGAATAGGATGATTTTTTAATACGCCAAAGCCGGTTTCATGTAATGATTTGGCGAATAACTCGGCAGCGTTTTCTGCCTGATAATCTACGGCAACTAAGTTCATGAGGGTTTCCTGTCGTTCTAATTTTACAAATTATAATGTGGCTTTAAGGCGCTGCACATCCCCGCGGCTTGATGCATATCAAGCCGGGTGGATTGCGGCTTCTTTTTTAACCCAGGGTTAAGTAGAAGCCGGCCAGGGCTGCACTCATCAGGTTAGACAGTGTGGCAGCAAAAACAGCTTTCAGGCCCAACTGGGCGATTTCTTTGCGTCGGGTCGGCGCCATAGCCCCTATTCCACCCATCAGAATGGCAATCGATGAGAGGTTGGCAAAGCCACACAGGGCAAAAGTAATGATAGCCTGACTGATGGGCGACAGTTCTGGCTGCGCCGCAATGAAGTCGAGATAGGCAATAAATTCGTTCACCACAATTTTCTGGCCAATAAAACTGCCCGCGATTTGCGCTTCCGACCAGGGGACACCCAGCGTCCAGGCCAGTGGTTGCAGTAAGAAGCCAAGAATTTCCTGAATGGTGAGGTTGTCAAAACCAAACAGGCTGCCGCCCCAGCCAATAATGCCATTGAGCATGGCGATTAAAGCAACAAAAGCCAGTAACATCGCGCCCACGTTCAGCGCTAGCTGTAACCCCGAAGCTGCGCCACTGGCCGCCGCGTCAAATACGTTAGCGTAGTGGGTTTTCTCTTCTTCGGTTTTTTCCAGCTCGTTGTGCGGCTCTGACGTTTCAGGCTGCATGATTTTAGCCATCAGCAGGCCACCCGGCGCTGCCATAAAGCTGGCTGCCAGCAAATACTTAAGCTCAACACCCATACCGGCATAGCCCGCCATCACCGAGCCGGCAATGGAGGCCAGGCCGCCGACCATAATGGCGAACAATTCGGAGCGGGTCATATTGGGAATAAACGGACGCACCACTAACGGGGCTTCTGTCTGGCCAACAAAAATATTCGCGGCTGCCGACATCGATTCCGGACGGCTGGTTTTAAGCGCTTTTTCCAGCAACCCGCCAATCAGGCGAATAATGATGTTCATCACTTTTAAATGATAAAGCACGGCAATCAGTGACGAGAAAAAGATGATTACGGGTAATACGTTAAAGGCGAAAATGAAGCCGAGTGACTTGTCGCCAATCGGACCAAACACAAAATCGATACCGGCCTGGCTGTAGTCGATAATGTTCTGCACAAATTCAGTAGCCTTTAGCAGTAACTGAATACCCGGTTCAAAATAAAGGATAAACGCGCCCACAGCGGCCTGGATGGCAAAAGCACCCCCAACGGTGCGCCAGTTTATGGAACGTCGGTTACTTGATAAAGCAAATGCAATACATAACAGCAGGGCGACGCCCAGTAAACTTATCATTGGGTAATCCTTTACTTAATAGCTTGTTGTATATGTGATTTTATTACGTCTAGTGCAATTTGATTTTTGCCACCCTGGGTTACCACTACATCGGCGGTAAAACGACTGGGTTCAATAAACTGATGGTACATTGGCTTAACCGTTTTCTCATACTGCTTTGCCACTGAGTCCATGGTTCGTCCGCGCTCTTTAACGTCGCGCATCATGCGGCGCATGAGGCAGATATCCAATGGTGTGTCGATGAAGATTTTAACATCGTATAAAGGCAGTAATTCCACTCTGGCGAGCAGCATAATACCTTCCAGGATTACTACCGGCGCTGGTTGTAAGCGCTCAGTTTTGGGGAGCCGTGTGTGGGTTTTAAAGCAGTAATGCGGGTAATCAATGGGCTCACCGTTACGCAGTGCACCCAAATGTGCTTTCAATAATTCATGTTCAAAAGCGTTGGGATGGTCGTAGTTGTTTTTCTCACGAGCTTCCATGGGCAAGTGGTCCTGCGCGCGGTAATAATGGTCCTCGCGGAGGATTTGCACCGGTCGGCCTTGCTCAGAAAAAGCATTTATCAGGTTCTCGGTGAACAACGATTTACCAGAGCCCGAAGCTCCGGAGATAGCAATAATCAGGGGTGTTTGCATAGTGGGAAAAACGTATTTTTAGTTATAGCAAAGATACGCAAATGCACCGTGCGAATCAATCCCACAGTATTGGCTTTAAATCAGATAGCGCCTTTCGGGTGTGTTTTGACATCCCGGCAAATGGTGAGTCTTTGCATTATAATGCTGACCATTTGTTCAGGTTACCATTGTTTTTCCAGCTTGCAAACTGTCTGTCATCAGGGCTTAACAACTATTGTGTACAGGCCTGATTACAAACTGGCCTATTCACCAATAATGTGGATGTCGCTAAGGTGCAGGATGGGTAGCGCATAGGAATGTTGTTTGGAGCGGGATCCCTCACCTTGTGCGCGGGGTGGGTAATAACGGGCCTTCTCTTCACTGAAGCCGGCAAACACCTCATCCAGTGCGGCGCGAATTTCGCTCAGGGTCTTGTCCAGGTTGGCATTGAAATCCGGACGTTTTCGTTTGGTATGCCCCAGTTCCATAAGGCGGCTAAATACCTTGCTGGCCAGGTGGGTCAGTTCAGGCGGAATATCTTTATGGTGCAATAACACGGAATTGGGGTTCTCGATACAGTAATGAAGCAGCGCGGTGTAGAAACACAGGGGCTTATTCTGCAATTGCACAGTGACATCATTTACCCCGTTACCCAGCGTTTTTTCATTAAGATTAACGGTTAATTTGGGGGTAAGTTTCACAATAGGAAGGGGTTGCGCCAGTGTTGCGGCTTTAACTGCCCTGCGCTGACTTGCCCTGACTTTGACAAAAGCCGGCGATATCAGCAACGCGGCGATTAAGGCTAAGGGGCTGAATGCCAGGTAGTGATAGAGTGGTTTGGTTGCCAGTTGCACATTGACGGTTTGCTCGGAGTTTTCCAGTATTAGTTGGGTTAAACGGGCATTTTCAGGCTGGCCTGCTGTGTTGGCCGTTACCGACTGCAGTGACACCAGCCAAACTCCGGTTTGTTGTTCGCTGAGAATAGTATTAATGCGCTTAAGGTAGCCTTTGAGGGTATCCTGATTCGGCGGCGTTCTCAGAGTTTGGTTTCCAACATCTAAAAACTGCAGGTCGAGACTGATCCGGGCTTTTATTTTGTCGATGGCTTCGTGCTCGGCATATAAACGGGCACTACTTTGCCCTATGATGGCACCGAGTTGAAACAAAACAAACAGCATCAGCGTTATGATGCCGCCCTTTAACCAGTCACCGGGTGCAATATCATAGGTTTTCATTTGATTTACACTCATTGATTAGCACCACGTCGCGGTAATACTTGCGCGGATGGTTATTGGAAATCTCAGTAATGACCTGCTGAATAGCACAGCGTAAATCCGTGTTGTTATCCTGCATCTTTAAATACCAGCGCATACCGGGAACGCTGTTTTCCAGTGAAGTGATGTAACTCCTGGACAGTATTTGTTCATCGGCTTTACCCCAGTAACTGGAGATAATGTCTACTTCGCCTGCCATCAGGGCGCGACGCAGCTCCTGATGAGAGTTGTAATAGTAGAGCTTGATATTGGAGTCATTCAGGCCAAGGCGTTGTAATACCGTTTTAGGTACTATGTGCCCGGAGCGGCTGCTGGGATAATCGAGTATTCCTATCCGCTTGCCCAGCAGGTATTCTTTACTGAGTGCTGGTTTCTCCCGCAGGGCAATAAAGTAGGCGCTGTAATCCGGGTGTGCGGCAATGCTGTCGTAATGGTAAATGCGGTCTGCCCCGAAAGCGTCTACTACATTACTTTTAACCAGGGTTAACTCCGGCACCCCATGGTTCACAAAGCGAAAGGTATCAAAGTCATTGCGACCAATGATAACCTGTACATCACCAAACTGACGTTGCACTACATTATTGGCACACAGCAGCGGCAGAGCTTTCTCGGCGATGGATTGTTCGGTAAGGTAAACTACGAATTCCTTACGGTTTTGCGATAGCGGCGCATCACATCTTAATTTGCTGGTTGTTTGCGGCGAGATGTCATCGATTTTCTGGCTGTTTTGCACATAGCCAAGCGCGCCGCTAAAAATAAAAATAGCAGCGACAATCAGCCATCGTGTTGTCGAATTCAGTCGTAAACGGTGCAAAGTGTTCTAGAGTTAGTTTTACTTATTTGTCCAATTTGAACAGTTAAACTTATTTAATGCAATAAGTAAGTTTATTTTGAATGTGTAAATTATTGAAAATTAAGTTTATTCATTGAGTAACTTTGAATTTGCTTAAACGCTGTTTATTCTTTGTGAATGTGCGAAGAATATAGCTGGGCTTGTGAGCAGGGCCGAGAGTTCTGATAATTTAGGTAAATAACTGACCGTTCGTTCAGGAAAACATAAAAATAATAAGCGTTGTCAACTTTTTAAGTAGTTCAACCAAAGCGAACTTGTCATATTGCTGAAACAATAATAATGAACAATCTCGGCCCGATTTACGCTGTTTTATAGAAACGGAACTGTCACCAATAACGGCTATGGTGACCGGACATAAAAATTGCCTTTACTGCCGGAAGCAACAGGTTGCTGTTATACCTCTTGTTAACGGGGGTAATACAAACGCCTTATGAAAATAAATGGGAAACACACTAATGATGACAAAATCGAAGCTTAATCGCGTAGCGATTGCGGTAGCGATGTCTGTTGGTCTGTCTACTGCCGCTATGGCACAGCAGACATCTTCAGAAATCACTGGTCGCGTAGTTGGTCCACAGGGCGCACCTGCAGCGGGTACAGTAATTACTGTTAAGCACGTTCCAACCGGAAGTATTAAAACAGTCACCGCTAACGCAAACGGTCAGTTTAACCTGTCTGGTCTGCGTGTTGGTGGTCCATACGAAATTGTAATGGATTCTGACACTTTCGAAGATGCAACTATTTCAGATGTTTACCTGTCTCTGGACAGTGGTTTAAACCTGAACAACTTTGCACTGGGTGCACAAGCTGACGTTGAGCGTATCGAAGTAACTGCTTCACAAATTGCTTCTATTGCTTTTGGCCAGAAAGGTCCTTCTTCAAACTTCAGTCTTGAAGACCTGCAAAACGCACCAGCTATCAACCGTGATATTAAAGACCTGGTTCGTGCCGACCCACGTGTTTATATCGACGAAACTTTCTCAGACGGCATTCAGTGTGCCGGTGCATCACCACGTTTCAACAGCTTAACGCTGGACGGTATGCGTCTGAACGATAACTTCGGTCTTAACTCTAACGGTTACCCAACTGAAAGCATTCCTTTCTCATACGATGCGATTGAGCAGGTTGCTGTTGAATTAGCACCTTTCGACGTAGAGTACGGCGGTTTTACAGCGTGTAACATCAACGCGGTAACCAAGTCTGGTACTAACGAAGTTCACGGTTCTGCTTTCTACGATTTCACTTCTGACTCGTTTAAAGGCGATTCAATCGAAGGTAACGACATCGACAACGGTAACTACACTGAAAAACGTTATGGTTTCACTGTAGGTCTGCCTCTGATCAGCGACAAGCTGTTCTTATTCGGTGCTTATGAGAAGAAAGAAGGTGTGCGTCTTCATGAGTATGCAGGCCTGTCTCGCGCAAGTGCAGAAGAAATTGCTGAAATTACCGAAATCTCTCAAACAATTTACGGATACGATCCAGGCGGTTTCAAAGGTTCTTCTCCTGTTGAAGACGAGAAGTTACTGATTAAATTAGACTGGAACATCAACGAAGATCACCGTGCAGCGTTCACTTACAACTGGAACGATGGCTTCAATATTTCTGAATCAGATACCGGTACATCACGTCTGTCTTACGACGGTCATTTCTATGAGCGTGGTGCAGAAATCGAAACTATTACAGCTTCTGTTTACTCAGACTGGACTTCAGATTTCTCAACCGAACTGCGTATTGGTAAGACTAAACTGGATAACCGTCAGATCTCTGTCGATGCGGGAACTGGTTTCAGTGAAATGCAAATTAACCTGGGTGACACCGTTGTTTACCTTGGCCCGGATGATTCTCGTCAATCAAATGACCTGAACTGGGATAACACAACCTTTAAACTGGCAGGTACTTATCTGTTAGGCGATCATACCATCACTGCTGGTGTTGAGTACGAAGACTTAGATGTGTTCAACCTGTTCGTGCAGCAATCACGCGGTGAATATCGCTTTAACTCAATCGATGATTTCCGTAACGGTCTTGCTGGCCGCATTTTCTATAATAATGCTGCTGGTACCAACGATCCGAATGACATTGCAGCAAGCTTTAGCTTTGCCACTACGACGTTCTACTTACAGGACGACTGGTATGTTAATGACGATCTGACTTTACTGTTTGGTTTACGTTATGACAAATGGTCTTCTGACGATCGTCCTCGTTACAACGAAGCGTTTGAAACCGAGTATGCGGACTACAACAATGGTCAGGGCCTGTCTAACACCGGTAACTTAGATGGTATTGACCTGTGGCAGCCGCGTGTAGGTTTTAACTACGTGTTGACTGACGATATGGAACTGCACGGTGGTTTCGGTCTGTACTCTGGTGGTAACCCGAACGTTTGGGTATCTAATGCCTACTCCAATGACGGTGTGATCCAGGTTGCGACTACCGTTGCCCCTTGGCAGCAGGATGTTGACTTCGGTGGTTTGCCAGTTGACTTGTTTAACACCCCATTAGTAAATGGTGCGTCGCCAGGTTATGGTATTCCACAAGCTCTGTACGATTTCGTTGAAGATGCTCCAACTAACGGTTCTGCTAACAATGTGGTAGCTGTTGATCCTAACTTTGAAGTACCTACTGAGTGGAAATATGCTTTAGGTTTAACTTACCTGGCACCTGGTGACTACCTGGTACAAGCTGACATTCTTTATACTGATAAGAAAGACGCTGCCACTTATATTGAGCCTTCACGTGAAATTATCGGTTACGGCCCCGATGGTCGTCCTCGTTACGATGGTTCTAACAGCACCTTCCTGTTAACTAACGTTGACGGTGATTCAGGTGATGCAACGACTCTGTCACTGGCAGTGTCTAAAGAGTACGACTTCGGGTTAGACGTAAGTGTTGCTTATGCCTATAACGACTCTACAGACGTTAACCCAATGACCAGCTCAGTTGCTTACTCTAACTTTGTTAACTTTGCGACCAGCGATCCAAACAATCCTGGTGCCTATACCTCTAACTATAACATTCCGCACCGTTTCACACTGCGCGTAGGTTATAAGCATGAATTTATCGACGGCTATACAACGCGTTTCAACGTGTTTGCTTCAGCTAACGAAGGTCGTGGCATGAGTTATACCTTTGGTGAGGACATCGACGGATACTATGGCGATGACAATACAGGTGGCGGTCGCCAGTTACTGTACGTTCCAACTGTTGACGATGCTAGCGTAGTTTATGGTCCTGATTTCGACCTGGATGCGTTCAATGCATTCGTTTCATCTGAAGGCCTGGGCCGCGGCAAGATTGCGTCTCGTAACGGTACTAACGGCGATTGGTGGACTAAAGTTGACGTTCGTGTAAGCCAGGAACTGCCTGCGTTTGCTGAAGGTCACCGTGCATCAGCATTCTTCGTTATCGAAAACCTGGGTAACCTGTTAAACGATGACTGGGGTGTACTGAAACAAGGTAACTTCGTTTCTGAGTCAGTTGTTGAAGCTAGCGTAAATGAAGACGGTCAGTACGTTTACGAGGAGTTCCTGGGTGCCGACCAACGTGACAGTTGGTCAAGTTCTGCATCATTGTGGGAAGTTCGTGTAGGTGTAAGCTACCGCTTCTAAGCAGTCACTGCTAATCATTAAAAAACCCCGCTGATGCGGGGTTTTTTGTTTTCAGCGCTGTAATAAACATAAGCTTTAGCAATAGGACGATGTTTATACGTTGTCGAATAAATCCTCTACGCGCTGGCGCAGATTTTCAATTTTGGTGACATCGGCCGGCGCAATAAAAATAGTGTCGTCACCGGCAATGGTGCCCAGCACGCCATCTTTTTTACTTAATGAGTCCAGTAAACGGGCAATAAGCTGCGCAGCCCCCGGGCTGGTGCGAATTATCACCATCACATTATTATGCACAATATCCAGCACTAGCTGCTTGAGTGGGCTTTTCGCCGTAGGCATACCCAGTTCCGGCGGCAGGCAGTAAACCATATCACCACGGGCATTACGGGTACGAACCGCGCCAAACTTACTCAGCATACGTGATATTTTACTCTGACTAATATTGTTGAAGCCCTGGTTTTTCAGCCCGTCAACAATTTCTCCCTGGGAGCCGTAACTCTCAGCCTTAAGAATGTCTTTGAATGCCCGGATGAGCTCTTCCTGCTTCTGATTTGCCATTTAGTTCCTGACGTTTATTCGTAATTTTATGATGTTGGCCGCGCGGGTTATGCATTAATCGCTAATCGATTCGGCTAACCTGCCGGCTTGGTGTATACTCTAACCCGCGAAAGGCTCAGGGCCGGGATAGTTCCCATCCCCTAACGGTTTTCAAAACCAGTTATTGTGCCCTAATTTGCATGAAAAAGCAACATTAATGCATAACTATGCACTTATATTGAATATAACCCGATAAATCGCCCATTCGCCCGTCATAAGACTAATAGGTGATTGAGTTTAAGGCTGACATCCTTTAATGTGTTCGGCCGTTATTAAACGTGATTCTTTCCATGAGGAGAAATGGTATGAAAGTAGCCGTGTTAGGTGCTGCCGGTGGTATTGGTCAGGCGCTGTCACTGTTGTTAAAAACACAACTGCCAGCAGGTTCTGAGTTAGCTTTGTATGACGTTGCGCCGGTTGTTCCGGGTGTAGCTGTAGATTTAAGCCACATCCCCACTGCAGTTAAGGTTACCGGTCACGGTAAAGACGACCTGGCAGAAGCTTTAACAGGTTGTGACGTAGTATTAATTCCAGCAGGCGTACCTCGTAAGCCTGGTATGGACCGTTCAGACCTGTTTAACATCAATGCGGGTATCGTCAAGAATCTGGTAGAAGGCATTGCCGATAACTGTCCTTCTGCTTGTACTTGTATTATCACTAACCCGGTTAACACCACAGTTGCTATCGCTGCTGAAACACTGAAAGCGAAAGGTGTTTACGATAAGAACAAACTGTTTGGTGTTACTACGCTGGATGTTATTCGTGCAGAAACCTTCGTTGCAGAACTGAAAGACCTGGATCCAGCCAGCACTCACGTGCCGGTTATTGGCGGTCACTCAGGTACCACTATTCTGCCTCTGCTGTCTCAGGTCGAAGGCGTAGACTTCTCAGACGACGAAGTAGCTTCTCTGACTACCCGAATTCAGAATGCCGGTACTGAAGTGGTTGAAGCGAAAGCTGGCGGCGGTTCTGCTACGCTGTCTATGGGTCAGGCGGCTGCTCGCTTCTGCCTGTCTCTGGTTGCCGCTATGCAAGGCGACAACGTTGTTGAGTACACCTATGTACAAACTGATGACAGCGACGATGCTGCGTTCTTCTCGCACCCTGTACGTTTAGGTCCAAACGGTGTTGAAGAAATTCTGTCTTACGGCGAACTGAGTGCTTTCGAACAGAAAGCTAAAGAAGATATGCTGGAAGGCCTGCGTGGCGACATCAAACTGGGTGTTGACTTCGTAAACGGTTAATTCTGGTACGATATACCTGATAAAAACCGGCTGCCAAGCCGGTTTTTTTATGCCTGTAACATAGCAATAAGTTCAATCCCGCTCAGCTCATCGGATTGCTATAATTCAAAAATTGAACAACACTGGTTTTATCAGGGCAAATTGCTGGGTGAATTGTGAGAAGTCGGCTTTACGTTATATTAATCCTGCAATTGTGTAGCCTGTTGGCTTGTGGTGCTTTATCTGCAAAAGAAGCGGAGGCTGCTAACCCGTCTTTCAACGACATTCGCTTTGTTACCCATAGTCCTTCCTTATTTGATGTACTGAACCAGGAAAGGCCACCCCAAAGTCCCATGAATGCGGCGCATATGGCGTTGTTTAAAGAAATGGAGTTTAAACCCGCCGCTGAGCTTACCGTTACGTCGCGGATTATTGCGGTTCTGTCGGAGGAGACGCCGGCCTGTGCATTTATGATAGTTAAAAGCCCCGAACGTGAGGCGGCCTTCGATTTTAGTTTACCCACCGATTACCTGCTTTCGCACCGGTTATACCAAACGACTGATACACCGCCGCTGTCGACCGACCTCTTGAACGACGATAATGAGCTGGCCAGCCTCAGGGCCCTGTTTAGTTACTATCCTCAGCGTAAGCTTATGCTGCTCAAAGACCGCTCCCATGGCGCTTTACTGGATGCCCAGATTGCTGATTTGCCCGACAGCGTTAAATACTATCGTTGGGGCAGTCATCAGTATGACAGCGATATTCAGATGCTGGTCAGGGAGCGGGGAGAGTATATTCTTGCCTACCCTTACGACATACAGAGAGAAGCGCAAAACTACCCGGAAATTACCTTTCAGAGCGCCGCTATTGCCGGCAACTCAGCCATTAAAACCGGTCATATGATGTGTAACCGTAATCCTGCTACAGCAGGTTTTCTTACTACTGTTAATGATGCGTTGCGTAAGCTTTATCACCAGCCGGTGTTTCTTGAATCCCACCTTAAATTTAACGATCCCTCGGCTCACGATGCGTTAATACTAGGGCTAAAAAAGCTGCAGCAGCTGTAGTGGTAGGAATACCCATAAAAAAAGCCGCGCAGGGGCGCGGCTTTTATAGATTATAGCGTGGCTTAACCGGTATTTCGCATACCAATTGCAATACCACTGATGGCAACCATCATGGCTTTGTCCAGCGTCGCATCATGCTCGTCGTCTTCTAACTGACGTAAACGAGAGAGTAATTCGATTTGCAGGAAGTGCAGCGGCTCAAGGTACTGAGCACGAATATTCATGGACTCTTTACCCTGTGGATCCGCTTCCATAATGTCAGCTTGACCGTTGATATCCAGTTGTAGCTTGATGGCTTCCTGCAGCTCCGCGCGCAAACCTTCACCAAAGTGTTTCAGTTCATCGGGTACCAGACGGTCATCGTATTCTGCACTGATCCGTGGATCGGCCTTTTGGAAAACCATATCAAGCATGGATAAACGTGACTGGAAGAAAGGCCAGTTCTCGCGCATTTCCTGTAGCTTCTCGTGGTTACCTTCCTGACGAACCGCTTCAATGGCTTTCATGCTGCCTAACCAGGCTGGCAGTACCAAACGGGTTTGCGCCCAGGCAAAAATCCAGGGAATGGCCCGCAGGCTTTCAATACCGCCGGTTGGCTTACGTTTAGCCGGACGACTCCCTAACGGCAATTTACCCAGTTCCTGCTCAGGTGTAGCCACTCTGAAGTAAGGGACAAACTCCGGATCCTGACGGACTACGCCACGATAGAAATCGCGACCCTTCGCGGCCATGGCCTTCATCAGTTCACGCCACTCGTCCTTAGGGGCCGGTGGTGGGAACAACATGGCTTCTATAATCGCACTGGTGTAGATACCCAGGCTGCGTTTAGCCAGTAACGGCATACCAAACTTATAACGGATGGTTTCACCCTGTTCAGTCACGCGGAAACCACCGTCCAGTGAACCCGGAGGTTGCGAGTGAATAGCGGCATGTGCCGGTAAGCCACCACGGCCAATTGTACCGCCGCGACCATGGAACAGGGTTAGCTTAATGTCGAATTCCTCAGCCAGCGCAACCAGCGCTTCCTGAGACTCGTACTGCGCCCAGCCTGCGGCAATGGCGCCGGCATCTTTGGCAGAATCAGAATAACCAATCATGACGAACTGCTTACCCTGGATATAACCACGGTACCAGTCGATGCTCAGCAGTTTACGCATCACTATAGGGGAGTTATTCAAATCGTCCAGGGTTTCAAATAACGGTGCTACCGGCATTGGCCAGTCGACGCCCATTTCCTGCAGTAATAACTGTACGGCCATGACATCAGATGCTTCACTCGCCATGGAAATGGTATAGATACCAAATCCGTGCTTGCTGTGGCTGGCAATAACCTTACAGGTATCGAGCACTTCTTTAACATCTTCTGATGGCTCCCAACAACGCGGGAACAGCGGGCGTTTGGAACTTAACTCGCGGAGCAGGAAGGCTTGTTTATCGGCCTCGTTCCAGTGTGCGTAGTCGCCCAGCCCAAGGTAACGGGTGACTTCGCTCAGTACATCAGCGTGACGCTGAGAGTCCTGGCGTACGTCAAGGCGTAACAGGTGTACACCAAAACATTTCACGCGGCGGATTGTGTCCAGCAGCATGCCATTGGCGGTAACTTCCAGACCAGACTCGCACAGCGAGCGGTAACACATTAATAAGGGCTCTAATAACTCGTCGTTAGACGAAATCCACTCATTAGTGTCGTAGGGACGACCGTTGAAGAAATCGTAGATACCGTCGCGGGTATCGGCGCAACGTTTCACCAGTGGGCGTAACAGTGCGCGGTAGGGTTCATATTGCTCGCCTACGGCAGCTTTGAGTTCGTCGTTGCAGTCGTTCATCGACAGCTCTACCTGCAGACGGTCGAGGTCCATAGTCAGCAGTTTAGCGGCACGACGACGAGCAAGCAGTAACACTTCTTCAGTCACTTTGGCAGTAACAAATGGGTTACCGTCGCGGTCACCGCCCATCCATGAACTGAAGTGAATTGGCGCCGCATCAATTGGCAGCTTAACGCTGTAATCATGCTGCAGGCGTTCATCCAGGTCACGCAGGAATTCAGGTACCGCATCCCACAGTGAGTTTTCGATAACCGAGAAGCCCCAACGTGCTTCATCTACCGGGGTTGGGCGAACTGAACGAATTTCTTCAGTGTGCCAGGCCTGGCTGATCAAGTCGGCTATACGGGTTTCAAGGCGGCCGCGCTCGGTGTCGCTTAATTGCTCGTGGTGAATGCTTTTTAAGCAGTAAGCCAGCTCTTTATGCTTATGAATAAGGGTACGGCGGAATACTTCTGTTGGGTGGGCTGTGAGTACCAGATCGATATCCAGTTTAGCCACCGCTTCTTCTACTTCCAGCGCGCTTAGCTCTGCTTTGTCTAAGTGCGAAAAGAGCGAGTCTATGGATGCGTCGACATCCAGACCGGCATTGTATTCCTGCTCGGCAATATTTCCCAGGTTGAGAAACTGAGCAAATGCTCTGGCAACCACCAGTAGCTCGCTGTCTGACATGGTTTTGAAAGTTTCTTTCAGATTTTTACTACAATCTGTATCACCCTTAAATGATGCGCGACCATCAAGGCGAACTTTCTCTATTTTCTCTAACCAGTCATTTCCGAGCTGAGCTTTGATTGTTTGTCCCAGCGTTTTTCCCAAATAGCGAACAGTATCTTTTAACTGCGCGTCATAATGTGATTGCATGGCGTCCTCCAAAAAACAGTGCTATCAACATACTGTCTCTTAGTTAAATTGTCTAATGGCTTTTTGTATTACACCCTGTGGAACCGGGCCCTTCGAAAAGGGGGGAACAATGGCGCGGGCACGGTTTATCTGGCTGTGTTACACTATGCCGGCGAAAAATCGAAGCGTAATAAAAATTTTCAGAATACTACGGGTTTTGATTAATAATTGCGCAAAAAGTGTAATTTTATTTCAGGAGACACTGTGTCAGATTTATTTAAAACAGTAGAAACCCAAGCTAGTTACGGAATTGGTTTCCAAATGGGTCAGCAATTACAATCAAATCCATTTGACGGACTGGATCTAGACTCTGTTGTAGCAGGGTTACAAGATGCGTTCACTGGTCAGGCTCCACAGGTTGACAACGACACCCTGCGTGCGGCTTTTGGTGAAATCCATGAGCGTATGCAGGCTGCTAAAGCTGAGGAACACAAAGCTGCCATTGAAGAAGGCGAAAAGTTCCTGACTGAAAACGCCAAGCGTGAAGAAGTACAGGTCACTGAATCTGGTCTTCAGTACGAAGTCGTTAGTGCTGGCGATGGCGCGGTACCTACCGGTGAAAATACCATTCGTGCTCATTATCACGGTACGCTGATCGACGGTTCTGTGTTCGACAGTTCTTACGATCGTGGCCAGCCGGCTGAATTCCCGGTAGGCGGCGTGATCAGAGGCTGGACTGAAGCCCTGCAAATGATGCCGGTAGGTTCTAAGTGGCGTTTATACGTACCACACGACCTTGCTTACGGTGAACAGGGCGCAGGTGGTGCCATTGCACCCTATAGCACACTGATATTTGATATCGAATTGCTGGACGTTATTGCGTAAGCGATATCCAACCGCTATAAAAAGCCCGCCTAAGCG
>NZ_BAAJLP010000029.1:0-72257 GCF_057547795.1 Alteromonas sp. 4NH20-0104
CGCCTAAGCGGGCTTTTTGCTTTTTCAGGCAGCGACATTCAGGACTAATTTGGCAATCGGCAAAAATAGCATTAGGCTTAGCATGCTCTAGCTGTTCAGAGTTGTTATCAACGGCCGGTCATTTACAATACGCGCTAAAATAAGAAAGGATAGTGTCACTATGGTTATCAAGCCCAAAATTCGAGGCTTCATTTGTACAAATGCACACCCACAGGGTTGTGCAGCAGTTGTTGCAGAACAGATTCAATATATTAAAGGTCTTGGCGAACTCGGCAGCGGGCCTAAAAAAGTGCTGGTTATTGGTTGCTCTACCGGCTATGGCCTGGCGTCACGGATCACTTCAGCGTTTGGTTATGGTGCTGACACGCTGGGGGTGTGCTTTGAGAAAGCCCCGTCAGAACGTAAAACCGCTACGGCCGGCTGGTACAACACCGCGGCATTCCATGAGCAGGCAAAAGCCGCCGACCTTTATGCCGAAACCCTCAACGGCGATGCGTTCTCGAATGAGCTGAAAGAGCTGGTCATCGAAAAAATTAAAGCCGAAATGGGGCAGGTTGACTTAGTGATATACAGCCTGGCTTCGCCGCGTCGCACCGACCCGGCAACCGGTGAAACCTTTAAGTCCACGCTTAAGCCAGTGGGTCAGGCTTATACCACCAAAACCTATGACACGGATAAAGACAAGATCCACGATGTGTCGCTGGAGCCCGCCAGTGAAGAAGAGATCGCCAATACCGTTAAGGTGATGGGCGGTGAAGACTGGGAATTGTGGCTTAATGCACTGGCCGAAGCCGGCGTGCTGGCGACCGGGTGCAAAACGACTGCTTACACCTATATTGGTAAAGAACTGACATGGCCAATTTATGGCTCAGCGACAATTGGTAAAGCCAAAGAAGATTTGGATCGCGCCGCTACTGCTATCAATTCTGATCACGCTGACCTGCAGGTAGATGCCCATGTATCATCCCTTAAAGCGTTAGTTACCCAAGCCAGCTCAGCCATTCCGGTGATGCCTTTATACATTTCGTTAATCTACAAGGTGATGAAGGAAGAGGGCACTCACGAAGGATGCATAGAACAGATTGCAGGCCTTTATTCAGAATGCCTGTACGGCGATAGTGCAACACTCGATGAGTACAACCGTTATCGTATGGACGGCAAAGAAACCAACGATGCTACCCAGGCTAAAATTAAAGCGCTGTGGGATCAGGTAACTCAGGAGAATTTCCACGATCTGAGCGATTATGCGGGTTACCATCATGAGTTCTTAAAACTGTTTGGGTTTGACGTGTCGGGTGTTGATTACGACGCCGATGTCGATCCGATGGTAAATTGGTAATACCACTTGATAATTAATATAAGCCGTCGTTATGACGGCTTTATTTTGATTATTGGTTAATACTTTAGTGCATAGTCGGGTGTCGACAATAGTTTGCCTGTCGGGCATCGCAAGCCAGCCTGAGTAGTACCTGTGATTAAATATAAGACTAATGTGGTAGGTTAGTTGTACAGATAATTGGGATAAAAATTACGGTTTATCTCTAATCAACGTAGCGTAAGTTGCTATGTTGATGCTAAAATTCCGAAATTAAGTGGAGGACCTTGTTCAGGTTCCTGCATTTGGTCGTGATAACAGGCGATGCAGCAAACGCCTAGCACTATAAAACCACGACACATTCTAACAACAATAACAATTCAGCTGGATTGCATTTTTTGCGAAGTGGAAACGAAGCTTTGTAGCTTTGTTACGGTTTTAAACAACCAAATTTTACTGTTTGTACGAAGTACGTTTTTGAATGGTGGCTCTGTTGGCGGTTAAGCCGGGAGCGCGGCAAATTCAAAAGGGTATTTCTATTAGAGTAGTGCGATTACGTATGATAAAAATCAAAAAAGGTCTCGACCTCCCTATATCGGGAGCTCCGGCGCAACAGATCCAGGATGGTCTGTCTGTGTCTCGGGCTGCCATACTGGGAGAAGAATATGTGGGTATGCGTCCTACCATGCACGTGCAGGTTGGAGACAAAGTAAAGAAAGGTCAGCTGATTTTTGAAGATAAGAAAAATCCTGGCGTTAAATTTACTGCTCCGGTTGCGGGTGAAGTGGTAGAGGTAAACCGTGGTGCTAAACGTGTTTTACAATCAGTTGTTGTAAAGCAGGAAGGTAACGAAGCTGAAACCTTCGAAGCCATTGCTGCTGACCAGATTACTTCAACCGGGCGTGAAAAAATTGAGCAGTTGCTGGTAGACACCGGTCTGTGGACGACACTGCGGACACGTCCGTTCAGTAAGTCTCCGGCCCTGGGCTCCACACCCAGCTCTATTTTTGTTAACGCAATGGACACAAACCCGTTAGCAGCTGACCCAGCGGTGATTATCGCTGAGCGTCAGGAAGATTTTGCTAATGGCTTAAAAGCGCTTAGCATCTTATCCGGCGGCAAGGTTTATCTTTGTAAGAAAGCCGGCGCAAACGTATCTGCTGGCGACAGCAAAGCCGAAACGGCGGAGTTTGACGGGCCGCATCCAGCGGGTCTGGCAGGTACTCACGTACATTACCTGGATCCTGTGGGCGCCAAAAAAGCCGTGTGGACAGTAAATTACCAGGACGTTATCGCTATTGGTAAAACACTGACCAGCGGTGAACTGGACAATAGCCGTGTTGTGGCGATCGGCGGTCCGGCTGCGAAGAATCCTCGTCTGGTTCGTACCGTAGTGGGTGCTGACCTGGCGGAACTGACTGCCAGCGAGAAGACAGACGGCGATGTTCGCGTTGTTTCTGGCTCGGTACTCAACGGTACTACTGCGCAGGGCGTGCATGCTTTCTTAGGTCGTTTCCACTTACAGGTTTCACTGTTACTGGAAGGCCGCGAGAAGGTCCTCTTTGGCTGGATAACCCCGGGGTCTGATAAACACTCAGTGACCCGTGCCTATACCGGTCACTTCAGTGGTAGCAAGCAATTTGATATGACAACTACCACAAACGGCTCAGAGCGTTCTATGGTGCCAATTGGTAACTACGAGCGTGTTATGCCTTTGGATATCCTGCCAACGTTATTATTACGGGATTTAATTTCTGGTGATACTGACAGTGCTCAAACACTGGGTTGTCTGGAACTGGACGAGGAAGATTTAGCGCTGTGTACCTACGTGTGCCCAGGCAAATACACCTATGGTTCCATTCTGCGCGATTGTTTGGCCACCATTGAGAAAGAGGGTTAATTCATGGGCTTAAAAGCGTATTTAGAAAAAATCGAACCTAACTTCGAGCCTGGTGGAAAGTACGAAAAATGGTATGCACTGTATGAAGCAGCGGCGACCATCTTCTACACGCCGGGTCATGTAAACAAAGCTGGCACCCACGTGCGTGACAGCATTGACCTGAAACGCATCATGATTATGGTGTGGATGGCCACTTTCCCGTGCATGTTTTTTGGCATGTACAACATTGGTTTCCAGGCGCAGGAAGCGATTGCTGCTGGCGCGGGTACCTTGCCTGATGCGTGGCAGGCAGGTTTGTATGCGGCGCTGGGTGGTGACATTTCAAGCGCAGGCACACTTGGCCTGATGTTCTACGGAGCTTGCTTCTGGCTGCCTATTTACGCAACGACGTTCGTTGTGGGTGGTTTCTGGGAAGTGCTGTTTGCCTCGGTTCGCAAACATGAAGTTAACGAAGGTTTCTTTGTTACTTCTGTACTGTTCGCGCTGACGCTGCCGGCCACTATTCCACTGTGGCAGGTTGCCTTAGGGATTACCTTCGGTGTGGTTATCGCCAAGGAAATCTTTGGTGGTACTGGCCGTAACTTCTTAAACCCGGCGCTGTCTGGTCGTGCGTTCCTGTACTTTGCGTATCCGGCACAAATTTCTGGTGACCGCGTATGGGTAGCTGCAGACGGTTATTCTGGTGCTACCTCGCTGAGCGATGGCGCAGCGGGTAACCTTAACTATGCTGACACCAACGCCTGGATGGACGCGTTCATGGGCTTCATTCCTGGCTCCGCCGGTGAAGTGTCTGCACTGGCTATTATGCTGGGTGGCTTGTTTATTATTTACATGCGAATTGCAAGTTGGCGTATTGTTGCCGGGGTGGCCCTGGGTGTTGCGTTCTTCGCTACCCTGCTTAACCTGATTGGCAGTGATACCAACCCGATGTTCGCCATGCCGGCTCACTGGCACTTTGTAGTGGGTGGTTTAGCCTTTGGTATGTTCTTTATGGCTACAGACCCTGTGTCTGCGTCATTTACCAACCAGGGCAAGTGGGCGTACGGTTTCTTTATCGGCTTTATGACCGTGTTGATCCGCGTACTGAACCCTGCATTCCCAGAGGGTGTCATGCTGGCAATTCTGTTTGCCAACCTGTGGGCGCCACTCTTCGACTACTTTGTCGCTCAAAGCAATATCAAGCGGAGGATAGCTCGTGTCGGCTAAAAAAGAATCTTTAGGTAAAACGGTCGGCGTAGTACTGGCGGTTTGTTTAGTTTGTTCAATTATCGTATCGGGTGCAGCAGTTGGCCTGCGTGATATTCAGCAAACCAATGCAAAGAAAGACGAAATGTCTAACATTCTTCACGCAGCGGGTCTGCTTGATGAAGCAAAGGGCGATATTCTCGGTACTTACAACGAGTTTGTTGAACAGCGCTTTGTTGACCTGAGCTCAGGCGAGTTTGTTGATGCGCCTTCTGACGATTACGACATGTATAAAGCAGCGAAAGTTGAAGATACAAGCGTAAAAGTTGAAAACAGCAACGTTGGCTTCCAGCGTCGCGCAGAAGTGGCTTCGGTTTATCTGGTGCATAATGCAGCGGGTGACGTAACACGCCTGATTTTGCCAGTACATGGCAGTGGCCTGTGGGATCTGATGTATGGTTTCCTGGCGCTGGACTCAGACGGCAAAACCGTACGTGAACTGATTTACTATCAGCAAAAAGAAACGCCAGGACTGGGTGGCGAAGTTCAAAACCCGGCGTGGCAGGCTAAATGGGATGGTAAAAAGCTGTATAAAGACGGCGATGTGGCACTGGAAGTGAAAAAAGCGGCCGGTGAAGACAACCCATATGCAGTGGATGCGCTATCTGGCGCAACGTTAACCAGTAATGGTGTGAACAACACTATTCAGTACTGGGTTGGCGAAAACGGCTTTGGCCCGTTCCTTAAAAAACAAGCCTGGCGTTCGTAAGGGGTTATTATCATGGCTGATACTAAAGAAATGAAGAAGGTCCTGTTTGGACCGATTTTAGACAGTAACCCAATTGCACTACAAATCCTCGGTATTTGTTCTGCACTTGCGATTACTACCAAATTAGAAACTGCACTGGTTATGTCACTGGCTTTGACCAGCGTAACCGCTTTTTCTAACCTGTTTATTTCGTCTATTCGAAATCAGATCCCAAGCAGCGTGCGTATCATCATTCAGATGACCATTATCGCGTCGCTGGTAATCGTTGTGGATCAGATCCTCAAGGCTTACTCCTATGAGGTGTCAAAGCAACTGTCGGTATTCGTTGGTCTGATTATTACCAACTGTATCGTAATGGGACGGGCGGAAGCCTATGCAATGAAGAGTCCGCCGCTGATGTCTTTCTTAGACGGCATCGGTAACGGTCTGGGTTACTCATTTGTATTGATTATCGTCGGTACCATTAAAGAGTTGTTTGGTTTTGGTACCATTCTTGGCTTTGAAATCCTGCCGCTTATTCAAAACGGTGGCTGGTATCAGGCTAACGGTCTGCTGATTCTGCCGTTCAGCTCGTTCTTCTTAATTGGTGGTCTGGTATGGGTTATCCGTACAATCCGCCCGGAACAAGTTGAGCCTAAGGAGTAAGATTCGTGGAACATTATTTATCATTATTTGTTCGCTCAATTTTTATTGAGAACATGGCGTTATCGCTGTTCTTGGGTATGTGTACCTTTCTGGCCGTATCTAAGAAAGTCAAAACAGCAATGGGTCTGGGTGTTGCGGTAATCGTGGTATTGGGTATTTCGGTACCGGTTAACCAGGTTATTTACGTGAACATCCTGGCGCCGGGTGCGCTGGCCTGGGCTGGTTTCCCAGATGCTGACTTAAGCTTCCTGAACTTCCTGACCTTTATCGGCGTTATTGCCGCACTGGTACAGATTCTGGAAATGAGTTTGGATAAGTTCTTCCCGGCGCTGTACAACGCTCTGGGTATCTTCCTGCCGCTTATCACGGTTAACTGTGCAATCTTCGGTGGTGTAGCTTTCGCGGTACAGCGTGAGTATAACTTTACCGAAAGTATTGTTTACGGTGTAGGTAGTGGTATGGGCTGGGCTCTGGCTATTGTGTTACTGGCTGCTGTGCGTGAGAAGCTGAAATATGCTGACATGCCAGACGGTATCCGTGGTCTGGGTTCTGTTTTCATGATTGCTGGTCTGATGGCACTGGGTTTCCAGTCCTTCACTGGTGTACAGCTGTAATCGACGCTAGGGAGCAGAAACTATGAATCAAATTGAAATCATTCTTGGCGTTGGCATGTTTATCGTCATCGTACTGGCACTGGTATTTATTATCATGTTCGCCAAGTCGAAGCTGGTTCCGTCTGGTGACGTAACCATTAGCATCAACGGTGATCCGGACAAAGCCATAAAAACGGCGCCGGGTGGCAAACTGTTAGGCGCATTAGCCGACGCTGGTATTTTTGTATCGTCAGCTTGCGGTGGTGGTGGCTCATGTGGTCAGTGCCGTGTAGATGTGAAAGAAGGTGGCGGTGAAATTCTGCCAACTGAACTCGACCACATCACTAAGCGTGAAGCCCGTGAAGGTTGCCGTTTGTCTTGCCAGGTATCGGTTAAGCAAGACATGGAAATCGAACTGGAAGAAGAAATCTTTGGTATTAAAAAGTGGGATTGCGAAGTTATTTCTAACGATAACAAAGCAACCTTTATCAAAGAGCTTAAACTTAAAATTCCTAACGGTGAAAGCGTACCTTTCCGTGCCGGTGGTTACATTCAGATCGAAGCTCCACCGCATCATGTTAAGTACAAAGACTTTGATGTACCACAAGAGTACCGTGGTGATTGGGAGCGCTTTGGCTTCTTCGATATCGAATCGAAAGTAGACGAAGAAACTATCCGTGCTTACTCAATGGCGAACTACCCGGAAGAAGAAGGCATTATCATGCTGAACGTGCGTATTGCTTCTCCGCCGCCAAACAACCTGAGCTTGCCAGCGGGTAAAATGTCATCGTACATCTGGAGCCTGAAAGAAGGTGATAAAGCCACTATTTCTGGTCCGTTTGGTGAGTTCTTCGCTAAAGACACGGATGCCGAAATGGTCTTCATCGGTGGTGGTGCCGGTATGGCGCCGATGCGTTCACATATCTTCGACCAACTGCGTCGTCTGAAGACTGACCGTAAGATCAGCTTCTGGTACGGTGCCCGTTCACTGCGCGAAATGTTCTACGTAGAAGATTTCGACATGCTGGCCGAAGAGAACGACAACTTTGTATGGCATGTTGCACTGTCTGATCCACAGCCAGAAGACAACTGGGAAGGTTACACAGGGTTTATCCACAACGTATTGTTGGAAAACTATCTGAAAGACCACCCTGCGCCGGAAGACTGTGAGTTCTATATGTGTGGACCACCTATGATGAACGCCGCGGTTATCAACATGTTGAAAGACCTGGGCGTAGAAGACGAAAACATCCTGCTGGATGACTTCGGTGGCTAAGCCATTAGCGTAAAATAATAAAAGGGGCTGTTAGCCCCTTTTTTGTTATACCTGTATAATTAAGCTGTTTTTGCAGTAGTGTCCAGAGGGGATGAGCGTGACACAAATGAAATTTTTGCTGGTTATCGTGGTCTTATTAATGACTGCCTGCTCCAGACAGCCCGTCGTAAAAGTTGAGCACATCTTAGGTCAGACAATGGGAACGACCTATAATGTGAAGTTTCCTGAGGTGGCTGGTGTCGATGACGAGGTCATTAAAAGTGCCATCGATAAGCGACTGGTACAGGTTAACAAGTTGATGTCGACCTACGATCCAACCTCAGAACTGTCTCGTTTCAACCAGTATCGCTTTGAAAAGCCGTTTCCGGTATCCGATGAAACCCTGCTGGTGGTAAACGAAGCGCTGCGACTGGGAGAGTTAAGTGATGGTGTGCTGGACGTTACTGTGGGGCCATTGGTAAATCTTTGGGGCTTCGGACCAACCATGCGGCCGGAAACCATACCCAGTGAAGCCGATGTTGCTGGCGTAAGAGAGTATGTCGGACTGGATAAGCTGGCAGTGCAAGGCAATGCGCTGGTAAAACATCATCCTCAGCTATATGTCGATCTCTCAACTATCGCAAAAGGCTATGGTGTGGACGTGGTAGCGGACCTGTTGGAAGAAAACGGCATTCAGAATTACCTGGTGGAGATTGGTGGCGAAATGCGCGTTAAGGGCGAAAAGGGTGACGGCTCACCCTGGTTAATCGCTATTGAAAAACCGGTGTCAAATCAGCGGGCAGTCCAGAAGGTAGTGTCTATTGGTGAAAATGCGATAGCCACTTCGGGCGATTATCGTAATTACTATGAACAGGATGGCACCCGGTATTCGCACCTTATCGACCCACGAACCGGTAAGCCTATTCAACACAGCACAGTGGCGGTTACCGTGATTCACGCGTCGTCGATGACCGCAGATGGCCTGGCCACTGCATTCAATGTTATGGGATGGGAAGATGCCATTGAAGTGGCCGAAGCCAACCATATTGCCGTGTTCATTATTCGTCGTAAAGACAAGGATTTTGAAGAATATACCAGTCCGGCGTTTGAAGAGCTGGTAACGGTTTATTAATGCGCTTAGCGCTGAGGTTTGTTAAACAATGAGTACCTTTATATTAGCCTTTGCATTCTTTTTAGTGATGGTCAGTGCTATGGCTATTGGCTATATCCTGCAAAAGAAAAGCATATCCGGCAGCTGTGGCGGCTTAGGCGCGCTGGGGATCGAGAAAGCCTGTGATTGCCCGGAACCTTGCGACCGCAAAAAAGCGCGCATGGAAAAAGAAGCCGCCCGCCAGGAAAAGTTAAAAGAGTGGGATAAAGATCGGATTATCTGATGTAACAAAGAGCAAGAAGCCCCGCCAGTGTGAGCTGAGCGGGGCTTTTTAATGGCACCAGATTGATTATCTGAAGCCAGGGAGAATGGCAGGTAATCCTGGCAGCAGGCCTACCAGTGCCATCACGGTGGTAAGCACCGCAAACATAATGCCCGGCACAATCCAACGGCTCATACTGGAGAGCTCGGCGCTACGCTCTTTACAGCCAATCAGGCCGAGATTATCCAGTAACATGGTTAGCGACCAGCCAAAAGCAGGATTAACCAGCGCCGATGAGAACACTACAATAGCTGCCGACTGCGTGGTTTTCCCTTCACGGGTCATTTCCATACCGGCTTCTAACAGTGGAATAAATACCCCTACAATCAGTGCCACACACAGCACAGGCTCCCAAATAGCCAGATCCATGGGGTAACCCCAGATCCCGGCAATCACACAGAATAATGCGGTTAACAGCGCACCTGCCGGAATAGGGCGTTTGGCAATGGCTGCAGGGACAATGTAAGTCCCCCAGGAGGAGGTGAAATTAGCCCCGCCCATTACTGAGCCTACCATTTGTCGAGCTGAAGCACTGACCATGGTGTCGTCGATATTCATTTGTACTTTTTCAGTTTTCGGCGGATAGCTGATTTTCTGAAATACCTGATGGCCCAGAAAATCCGGTGACCACATCGCTACTGCCAAGACCGCAAAGGGTAATACCACCACAAAGCTTTCAAAGGTGGGTAATCCCAGCATCCAGCCGGTATTTTCGCCCCACCAGTATGAAGGACTCATGTTGGGAAAACCCGGAGCAGTATTAAACTCAAAAGGCGCGCCGAGTAAAAAGGCTATACCACCGCCTAGCAAACAACTGAGGGGGACCGCTAACCAGCGTTTCTTCCAGTGCTCCAGTAAGGCATAGAGAACAATAGTCGAGGCGATAACGATAAACGCAATATGCGCCATATCAATACCCTCAGCCCAGGCAAAGAGTTTCTTCACCTGAGACGTGGTGCCAATAAAGCCCAGGTAGAGCAGTAATCCGCCGCAAACCCCTTTACTGGTTAGCCGGGCGAGCAGGCTACCGCCTTTACTGATGGCCAGCAAAAAGCCAAATACCCCGATAAGCAACCCGAAAGCCATAGGGTGACCTCCAGCGGCCACCACAATGGGAATGAGTGGAATTAACGGTCCATGGGTACCAGCAAGGTTGGCTGTTGGCAGAATAAAACCAGAGAAAAGGACAATAAAGAAAGCGACCAGGATTAACTCGTAGCGCACATTTTCCAATACAAAGCCGTCTCCCAGTCCTAAAGGGCCGGCAAAGGTAGCCGCAATCGCGCCCACCATAACAACCTTACCGATAGTGCCGGCCATTGCCGGAATGGTGTCTTCCCACTCGAACCGGTAGTCACGCAACGGCAGGTTAGGACGCCAGCGCCGTGGTGACATGATCTGCAGTTCATGTTCCAGGTACTCATCCCTGCTGTTAAAGGCGGAGCTTGGTTTATGCTTCTTGCTGTAATCTGAAGACTGCGGCGATGAGGCTGTCCCGGACAAATCAGCCTTGCCGTCCACGGTTGCACTGTTACTCATGTGTACTGACTCCAAATAAGATAATGAGAATCGGATGAATCACCATCCTAGAGAAAATAAAAAGGCTTGTTTGTTAATTGCTTGTTTATTTGTTATCGCTTTATTTACAAATGTGTTGTCAGTTTTTACACGAATAATCAGAATGTTAACGTGGGCTTGTGCGCGGGTATTGGTCTGTAGCTAGTCTAAAGTACTAAACAAATTCGTCAGGCAGTGAATTGTTGGCAACAAACTGTTAACAAACCCATATGCGCTATTAGTCGTAGATGCTAAACACAGACAGGTCGTGAGGATAAAGTGAAACTGGATGGCTGGTTAAATATACAGTATTATTCGCAATACTATGACAACAAAAAGCAAACGGTTACCCAAACAGGCTGAATGAAGTGGCTGTCATGCGCAAGATAATACATGTGGATATGGATTGCTTTTACGCAGCGGTTGAAATGCGGGATAACCCGTCGCTGCGTAATATCCCTATTGCCATTGGCGGCAGCAGTGAACGACGCGGCGTTATTGCTACCTGTAATTACCCGGCAAGAAAGTTTGGTGTTCGTTCGGCCATGGCGTCGGCTTATGCACTCAAACTGTGCCCCAATTTAAAGCTGGTTAAAGGCCGCATGGCAGTCTATCAGGAAGAATCGCAAAAAATTCGCGCGATATTTTCTGATTACACCGACCTGATCGAACCTTTGTCGCTGGATGAAGCCTATCTGGATGTGACCGGCTCGTCTTTGTTTCAGGGCAGCGCTACCCGCATAGCCGAAGAGATCCGCCAGCGCATTGCCAGTGAACTCAACCTTACGGCCTCCGCCGGTGTAGCACCTTGTAAATTTGTCGCCAAGGTGGCCAGTGACGAAAACAAACCCAATGGATTGTGTGTGGTAACACCCGACAAATTGGACGAGTTTGTCAAAGCCATGTCGCTTAAAAAGATCCCCGGCGTGGGGCAGGTAACCGTTCAAAAACTTAACCAACTGGGCTTACATACCTGCGCGGATGTCAGAGCCTACCCCATGACGGAGTTACAAAAGCGCTTCGGTAAGTTTGGCCAGGTGATTTGGGACAGAGCACACGGTATTGATGAGCGGCCGGTACAGACAAACCGGGTGCGAAAATCGGTAGGGGTCGAACGTACGCTAAGTGAGGATATAGATTCATTAGAGGCCTGTGATGAGATAATCGACAGACTCTATACGACGCTGCAAGAGCGCCTGACCGCCCATCAACAAAAACACTATGCAGGCCGGCCGCCCAATGTTCGCACTCTTGGGGTAAAACTAAAATTCAGTGATTTTCAACTAACCAGCGCGGAACACCGTTATCCTAGTGTGCATCGAAGTGCCTTCAAGCCGTTGTTACAGGAAGCCTTTCAACGAGCAAATGGGCGCGGTATCCGATTGGTAGGATTACAGGTAGGCTTGGCCGAAAAAGAAGAGCACCGGCAGTTGGATTTACCGTTTGAAATAGACTGTCAGTAGTCAATACATGGTCACCAGCTGGCAAGCATCCGGGGGCTATTTTACAGCGTTGCCCCTTAGGTATTTTTCAGGTGAAAAAATGAACAGTTTGTTTTAAACTACGTCGGTAAACTATTACCAGGGCAAAAAGGAGTACCCAATAGTTTGTATTGCAGTAAAACGCGCATACTTTAGCGGTTGTTATGGCATTTAGCGTTATTCAGGACAAGCACATCAGATTGATAAACTAAGGAAAGTCTATGAAAAATCTATCACGGTTGTTACTACTCTCTGCCTTGTTAGCCAGCAGCACGACGCTAAACGCGGCCTCCATCTCTATTTATGCCAGCCACGCAACCACGTTGTATTCTGGCTGGGATGACGATTACGGTTATATCGGGGATTACGCATCAGGGCGCGACAGCGTACTTGATGTCTATTATGAATCCTACTATACCGCTGACGGGTTACTGGGATTTGATTTATCCAGTTTGTACGCCTTGTTGGGCGGCAGCGATTCGCTGCTGATTAATAGCGTGTCATTAACCATTGGTGAAACCTCCAACAGCTATGGTGCTAATCCTTTCTGGGTAATGGGCTCAACCTATGATGTTTGGGACGAAGCAACCATTACCTATGACGGCTTTTATGCCATGTCACCCTTTTCAGGGATGACCAACATGGGCACATCCAGCTTTTTAACCACCTATGATGGTTATCAGCCTGCCGTTTCTCTTGATATGGACTCGGCTATCCAGTCTGATTTCTACAACGATGGCTATCTGTCGCTGTTAATTGCTGCTGGTGATTGGACCTTTACTTCGCCCTCGCAGATGTATGGTGTGGATTCTGCGTATGAGCCGCTGTTAGAAATTGACTACACCATAAACAGCGTACCAGCGCCTGAGTCTTTAATGATGTTACTGTTTGGCCTTATCACCGTGTTTGCTATTAGAAGGCAGTCGCACCAACAGTGAGCCCTGGCGAAGCACGGGTCTTGCAAGCTTCCTCCTGACGATATATCAGGGGGAAGCGATGCGAAAAGCTGAACCACAATTACTGACAACACGCTCATCTTGCTATTTTCTGGTATGGCTGCGCTATTACGCCGTTTATCGTGTTGTTAAACGCGAATCCCCCAGCAATGAAAGCCTGAAATTATGGCTAATCCGCTGTATAATAGAGGCTTGTATAGCGCATCTAGGTGGTTGCAATACAAACATCTAGTTACTTTTTCCTATCCAGAACTACATCATGTGCGCCGGTTGTTCCGACTGGCGAATAGCCGGATATCCCAAGCGTTAGTTATTCTTCTTAGAGTTTCTCCACTACGCAGGGCGTCACACTGCAAAAGGTATAAAGTAGCATTTAGCTAATTGTAGTCTAAGCTTAAAAGTCGACTGCGCATCGAATTAAGGACGTATCTAATGATTAACCCAGGAATTTACCAGCACTATAAAGGCAGTAATTACGAAGTGATCGGGGTGGCAACACACTCAGAAGATGAAACCCACCTGGTGGTTTATCGTCCCCTCTATGGTGAAAGGGGCTTGTGGGTAAGGCCGCTTTCCATGTTCACAGAGGAAGTAAAAGTAAACGGCCGTAGCGTAGAGCGCTTTCGCTTCTTGGGTGAAAAGACTGTCGAAACAACTTCATAAGAAGCAATAAAGCCCCACGACTGAACCTATTTGTCTGTAACCGCTTATAAATGGCAGAATGGAATTTCAGCCAACCACGATACGCTAACGACAGGTAACCAAATAAAATGAAAACACTTATTTCCAGTACGCTTGGAGCGGCTCTGTTATTTTGTACATCACACAGTGCAGCTCAGAACCGATTTGACGATGTTTCGATTAGTGTAACGCCACTAAACGGTAGTGCTTACATGCTACAGGGCGCTGGCGGGAATATCGGGGTATCTGCCGGCGACGATGGCGTACTGATCATCGACGACCAGTTTGCCCCGCTTGCACCTAAAATTAGTGCTGCATTGGGAGATATCGCAACTGACACACCAAGCTATGTGATCAACACCCATTACCATGGCGACCATACAGGTAGTAACGCTTTCTTTCATGATAATAAAGGGGCCACCATCTTTGCCCACGAAAACGTGCGTATCCGCCTGGCCAATGATGACTCCATCGGCAAAGCTGCCTTACCGGTAGTGACATTTGAAGATGGCATTAAAATCCACTTCAACGATGAGACCCTTACCGTGTTTCACTTAGCTAACGGCCACACCGATGGCGACAGTGTGGTGTGGTTCGAAGAGGCCAACGTGTTACATACCGGCGACCTGTTCTTTAACGAACGCTTCCCCTACATCGACTTAGGTGCTGGCGGTACCGTGAACGGTTATATCAAGGCCGTTGAAACCCTGCTGGGGAAAATCGATGGCGAGACTAAAATCATCCCAGGCCATGGCCCGCTGGCAAACAAAGCGGATTACGAAAACTTTCTGGCGATGATCAAAGCCACCAAAACCTGGGTGGAAGAACAAAAAGCGGCCGGGGTGTCGGTGGACCAAGCTTTAGAGAAAGGCTTACCAGAACAATATGCTAAGTGGGACTGGAGCTTTATTACCGAAGAGAAGTGGATTAAAACGCTATACTGAGCAACGAATCACTCACTATCTAAGTAATTGTTTTTTATTAAAAAGCGGTTATCATCAATCTAAAGAGGCGTGAGGCTATATCAAATAAACTAACGCCTCTTTGCTTATCCTCATTTCATTTTTATCCGTTTTAATGAATATTGCTTCTATAAACAAAAGGACTGTTTATGGCTTCAATCTACGCAAAGTGTGTGACTTTGCTTCTTCTGTGTTTTTCTTTTTACACTCATGGCGCTAACCCTGACCGCTGTTTTGACCCTGGTAGTATCTGTACTTTCGAGGAAACGGAAGTCAGGTTTGACCAATTTACTATTCCCGAATTGAGTGACCCTACTTTTGAAACCAAAGTAAGAATGGAATACCGCGTTGCTCTGACTGTTACTTATGAGGATGGTGAGAAGGTCAGATCGGTGATTACGGGTGTCGAGCCGGGCAAAGTCAGCGTTGATATCACGACCATAACCTGCGTGTACAGCGAATGTGGTCGGGCGGATTTTAATCGTTATATTGCCCATACGGGTATGACGGCTACATTCTTCACACAGGTCGTTACTGATGGCATTACAACCTGGGTATCCGGGTTGGATTTGACCTCTCGTTCCCCTTCTGCGCCATCTCTTATTGCTCTTATCCTTGATGTAGTTAAGAAAGCGAAAGCGCCTTTTTATTTTCGTTTTGTGTCGCCGGAAGGTGAAACACTGGGATGGATTAATGTTGAAGTAGATGATGATTTCAACTTAGTTGCCGGCGACTACCTTGCTTACGGCAGTGACTTGGATGGCGAGTATGCTTATGGCCCACCTGGTTTTTTAGGCCGTGATAATTGGTTAAGAGATTATATTTATGTCTTTCATACCGTAAAAATCTGCCAGAATGAAATGATTTGGACAAGTAATGAATCAGGCGTGCTATCTGAGGTTGAAAGGACTGTCTGTCGGTTTGAGAATCGCCAGATTTTCCGGCCTTAACACGTGAGATAAGCGAGCCATTATGTTGATGGCTCGCTGAATAATGACTGCCTTAGCTGTAGAAACACAGGTAAGCAGTGGTGGTGCTAACTTTCACGTCGAACGACTGGTTAGCCGCTACGTTAAATTCGCTACCGGTTTTAAACGATAAAAATTCTTCGGCGCCAGGCAGTTTAACAACCAGCTCACCTTCAACGACCTTCATCAACTCATCTTTACTGGTAGAGAATACATACTCACCTGGCAGCATCACCCCTGAAGTACACGGGCCGTTGGCTGATTCAAAAGCGATTGATTTAACTTTATCGTCGAAATAGCTGTTTACACTTAAAGACATATTGATTCCTGTTAGCTAAAAAACGGCGATCACTATACAGTATTTCACCATTGCATTGTGGGATTTCCGGTCAGATCAGTCCGGTAGCATTCAGGGAGATTACGACATTGAGTACTGCGCAAAAAAGAAAATACCTGAAATATACCCTGGCCACCGGCTGGCTTTGCCTGTTTATCATATTGCTGTTAAGCGGCAGCGTGCTTACCGGTTTTATCAATGGTAACTGCGCCAGTGGTACTGTGGTGGATAAACAGGTGTATATCGAGCAAACCCGTGGAACAGGCTCCCCCCGCCAGTCTCAACTGCATGAGATTACGGTTGAGTATCAGGTAGGGGGAGACACTTATCGGGTATACGCCAACGCGCATATTTATTCTGGCATAGGCTTAATAGAAGAAGGCGATAACCTGACCGTTGTCTATTCAGCGGGCAATCCAGCACAAGCCGAGGTGCTGAGTTATGCGCTGTATAGCCCCATGGTGAGCATACTGGGTTATGTCACCTTTGTTTGCTTTCTGGTTGGCTTACCGCGCTGGTTACTGTGGCGAAGTAAGCCGCTAACAGACGAGGATTAAAATAACCCTGTTGGCTTGGCGACTTTCCTGGCTTTAAACACCAGCCGTTCACTTTAGTGTTATAAGTCACCACTTGAGTTGACCAACACGGACGCTAGTGGTTGATAAGCTCGAAACTTTACCGCGTAATAAATGGTTACAGCTACCACTATAAAAATGAGTGAAGCAGAATAATGGCAAGTTTGCTTTCAGTCATACTTCACAAAATAACACTGGGCTTAATGTTTATTTGATTTTTGCATTCAAAATCAACTGCTTGATTTTTATTTATGAAGAGTTGAGGAACCGCTGGACGGCAAAGTTGTTTGTTAGGTTAAGGCTGAGAATATAACTATTTATCAAATAAATGCTTAGTATTCGCTCATTTTTTGGAAATTCTGTAGTATTTGTTGTATGTTTTCATTCCTAATTACAGCGTCTCGTACCCTTAATCTATTATAAAGCGTGGTGAATACTTATGTCTCAACAAGATAGCAATGTTCAAAACAATTCATTTGATGATAACGCAATCCATGATCGTTCAATGGTTGACGAATTAGCCGAGGCAAAGAAAGAAATCAGCGACCTCAAAATGCAAATTATGTGGATGGAACGTCACTACGAATAAAGCGTCATTGCGGGTTATTCACGGCAAAGAGCCAGACCCTAAATGACTGCAGCGTCAGCGCTTTCTACCTGAGAGTGCTGTTATACGCTGGCACAAGAGCAGGGAATCAGGTGGCATTGGAACGAGTGCCCAGAAATGCCCACAGCATAAGTGCCAGCTGTTTTAATGTTTTCGAAATCCTCGCCAGCTATGCCGCTTAGCATGGGCTTTCCCCTTCACGCCCAGTGCTGGCACTTTCCCCACGACACAAAGTGCATTTCGGTAATACACCGATGTCTTGATTAACGACATTTCGCTACAAAAATACCCCCCAATCACGCCAATTAGGCTCCCCGATGTGTGGCGCAATACTTGCCTCTTACTGATGGGGCTCACACCTTCACAGCCTTAAAATTTACACCACTGAACGTTGTCTATCTCGGCAGTGATGTACGCCACATAATCGTATAATAAGGACAATCTATGAGAATATTTCTGGGCACTGCGTTGGCAGCACTAATGTTGGTGATTAATCCTGCGTTGGCAGAAACGATTAACACCCACACAGGAACCGTTGAGGGGATAACCCACAATGATATTTCCGCTTTTCTCGGTATTCCCTATGCTGCGCCTCCGGTTGGCGAAAATCGTTGGCGCGCGCCACAACCCCCTGCCTCATGGAAAGGCACGCTCAATGCCACTCAGTTCGGTAGCGATTGTGCTCAGGCTCCCTTTCCGGCGGGCTCTATTCCCGGACTACAGACCGAGCCTGATGAAGATTGCCTGTTTGTCAATGTATGGAAGCCGGCTGGCGCTAAGCAAGGCGATGCACTACCTGTACTAGTGTGGATACATGGTGGTGGCTTTGTGTATGGTGGTAGCTCTCAATCGGTCTATTCAGGAGAAAACTTTGCTCGTGATGGGCTTGTATTTGTTAGCCTTAACTACCGCTTGGGTCGATTTGGCTTTTTCGCCCACCCGGCTTTGGCTGATGAGGGCGTCGGCACTAATTTCGCGGTTCTCGACCAGATAGCTGCGCTCAGGTGGGGCCGCGATAACATTGCCAGCTTTGGTGGCGATCCGGCACAGGTCACCGTGTTTGGCGAGAGTACGGGCGGCATGTCTGTGCACATGTTGCTCCAGACACCTCTGGCACTTGGCTTATTTCAAGGGGCTATCATCGAGTCGGGCGCCGGGCGCAACGAATCAATCCCTTACAAGGATATTCCCAGTGCGGCGGCATCAGGCTTACAATTTTCACCGGCCAAACAGCCGAAGCACTCCGGGCTATACCAGCCAGAGACGTAGTAGGTAATCTCTCCATGGCGACAATGGCTCAACCAGGCTACTCAGGCCCAATCATTGATGGCCGCACCATTCTGGGGGGAGCTCTGGATGCTGCAAAAGTGGGTCTTTATGCCAGGGTGCCTCTTATCATCGGTGCTAATTCTGCTGACGGTTTTCCGATAGGCACCGATAAAGACAACATTTTTAGCACCTTTGGTAAACACGAAAGTATGGCCCGAGAGTTATACGACCCTGATGGTGATGCCGGCGGTTTGGAAGTTGCCACAAAAGTCAGTGCCGATATGATATTTATTGAGCCGGCTCGCGCCATCACCCGAACCCTTGCCGCAAAAGACTACAACGTGTGGCTGTATCGTTTTGCTCACGTCGGAGTTCAATCCGGGATAGCCATGGGCGGTGCACCGCATGCCAGTGAAATCCCTTATGTATTTGATTTGCCAGAACGCCGCTTACAAAAACTCGAATCGGAGCAAGATAGAGCGGTTGCGTCACTGATGCATCAATACTGGGTAAACTTTGCTAAAACAGGTAATCCAAATGGCGATGGCTTGCCGGATTGGCCGCGCGGTTCTGCCAACACTACCACGGTGCAGCTTATTGACACCGATGAAACAAAACATGTAGAGGATCCGCGCACAGCCACTCTCGATTTTCGCGAAAGTCTGTTCAACCACTAGGCAAAAGACAAATCGGGGAACACTGGTGCTGCCCGTTAACTTGCCCGGTAAAACCGCGTTTTAATGTTGTCAAATAGCAGAGCCTGCGGCCTGGCTGGCCGCAGGTGTACAGATCTTATTCGGTGGTAGTGTTCGCGTCGAAGACTTTCTCACCGGCGACCCAGGTTTGAATGACCTTGGTTTTCCAGATGTCCTGAGCCGGCACTTTAAAAATATCCTGATCGACCAGAATAAAATCGGCCCATTTACCCGGCGTTAATGTGCCCAGAGAGTCTTCCATATGGGCAGCATAGGCCGCATCGAGTGTGAAGCCTTTAAAGGCTTGTTCAACGGTTAACGCCTGTTCCGGGTACCAGCCAGCCACCGGTTGATTGTTTCTGTCCTGACGGGTCACCGCTGCGTGCAGGCCATAAAACGGGTTGGCCAGCTCTACCGGAAAATCGGAACCCAGCGGTAGCGGAATGCCACTGTCGATAAGGGTTTTCCAGGCATAAGCGCCTTCCATACGGTCTTTACCTAAACGGTCTTCGGCCATGTTTTTATCGCTGGTGGCGTGGGTAGGCTGCATGGAAGGTAATACCTGTAACTCGGCAAAACGCGATAAATCCTCTACCGCAATGACCTGGGCATGCTCTACGCGGTTGCGCAGTTCCTGGCCCCCAGTGGAGCTGAAGGTGCGTTCAAATTCATCCAGTACCATTTGATTAGCGCGGTCGCCAATGGCGTGAAAGTTCAACTGAAAGCCTGCGCCCAACACTTGTTGGAAGATCTTTGGAAAGTCTTCCGGTTGTGTCAGCAGTAAGCCGTGCTGGTGGGGGGCGTCGCTGTAGGGTTTTATTAACGCCGCGCCGCGGCTACCCAGTGCGCCGTCACCGTATGCCTTAACACTGCGGATAAACAGGAAGTCGTCGCTGCTGCGAATAATGCCCGTGTCTAACATGTCTGGCAGCGTGGGATCGATGGCGCTTAGCATCGCGTAGATACGCACCGGCAGGCGTTGCTCAGCGGCGCGAGCCAGGTAAAAGTCGTATACATGATGGTCAATACCTGCATCATGCATGGCAGTAATACCTACTGATAGTAAGTGCTCACCTGCTGCATCAAGCTGAGCCTGGTATAATTTGCTGCTTTGTTTAGGCATAACTTTGGCAACCAGATCCATGGCGTTATCAATCAGCACCCCCGTGGCCTGGCCGTTTTCATCGCGTAGGATCTGACCGCCGGTGGGATCGGGCGTGTCGTTGGTGATACCTGCCAGTTCCAGCGCTTTGGTGTTTACCCAGGCGGCATGACCGTCGACCCGGGATAACCATACCGGCTTATTGCTGATAACGTCATCGAGGACTGCGGCATTAGGAAATGAACGGTCACTCCAGAGTTCCTGATTCCAGCCGCGTCCCATAATCCATTCCTGGTCTGCGTGACCCATGGCATATTGGGCTACCCACTGCGCCGCCTCCTGCATGGTGCTACTTTCGCGCAGGTCGACTTCCAGTAAGTTACCGCCCAGGCCCAGTAAGTGCCCGTGAGCATCAATCAGGCCCGGTAACAGCACTTTGTCGTGACCATCAAGCTTAGTGGTGCCGGCCGGTACATTGTTTGGGTCGAGGCTGACTACTTTGCCATCGTCATCGACCAGCATGCGCTTAAACTGGATAAGCTTGCCTTGGTCGTTAAGGGTATAGCCTTTCACATTGGTGACCAGCGTGGCCGCACTAAGCGAAACGCTGAAGCCGATAGAAAGCAGTAAGGTTGCAGAGAGTGTGAGCAATGATTTTTTATGCATAGTGTTATTCAATTTGCTGTTATTCAATGATGGGTGGCTGAAGTAAATAGTCGGTATCCCAGACTTTGGTCATGGTGGCTTTACTGATATTTCCACCGGATAAAATCACCACGGCAGTCTGCCCTTTGGGTGAATTCACTGCCCATGCGGCAACGGCGGCCATGCTCATGGCGCTGGTAGGCTCCACGTGTAATTTTAGCAGATGCTGTAACCACTGAGTCCAATACGCAATTTGCTGTTCATTTACTTCGTAAAAGTCGTCGAGTTCCTGCAGTAATGGAAAGGTGATATCGCCTACCGAAGGCGTTGCAGCGCCATCGGCCAGGGTGGAAACCGGTCCGTCGAGCGATTCAATTACGCCAGACTGTAATGAGCGGGCGGCATCATTAGCCAGTAAAGGCTCAGCGCCAATCACCTTAGCATGAGGGGCGAGCCGGCGCGTAGCCAGTAAACTGCCGCTTAGCAGTCCACCTCCGCCGCAGGGCGCAAACACGGCATCCACATGATCGGCATCCTGTATGGCTTCTAAGGTAGCAGTGCCCTGGCCGGCGACAATTAACGGATGATTAAACGGCGGGATCCATACCACACCTTCTTGTTGCGCAGCTTGTTTTACTGCTTCGTCGGCTTCAGGCCGGGTAGCGTATAAACGAAGCTCCGCGCCGCAGTCTTCGGTGGCTGCAGCTTTCACTTCAGAGATGTTTTCGGTGGAGAAAATCGTTACCGGTATGCCGGCCTGTGAGGCCGCGTAGGCGACTGCCTGCGCATGATTACCGGAACTGTTGGCGACAATATGGCGGGGAACATTGCCCTGCTCCTGCAAGCTGGCGATAAAGTTAGTAGCACCACGCAATTTGAATGCGCCGGTAGTCTGCAGGCATTCGGTTTTAAATAAAATGCGCTGTCCCAACCATTGATTCAGGCGGGTAGACTCCAGCAAAGGTGTGCGACTCACTTTGCCAATCAGGCGCAGGGAGGCCTGGTGGATGTCGTCAAAGGTCACCGTATTGTTTGTATCTGTCAAAATTGTTTCCTTCTTATCATCGTATCCTGCGCTGTTAGCGGCGGCTCGAGATTAGTCACACCAGGGTGTCATATTAGTTTAACTTCATCCTAATAAACTTAAGGCTCTGCTGTATTTTCTGAAATTAAATTTATGCCCAAACAGGTTCAACATCGTACCTATTTAACACCCGCCATCCTGTTTGTCTTACTCGCTCTTTTTTTTGTGTCGGTTGGTACCTACTTTCAAAGTAATGAACAGGCCATCGAACGTGCTAAAGCACGGAGCTTTGCATCTCAGGTGGTGACCAATTTTCGCTCACTGGCCACTGAGCGCCATCAGGCCTTGTACTCTCTGATGCAAAACTGGCCGGCTATGCAACCTAACTCTATTGACTGGTTCAACGTTCAGGCCATCAATTTACTTGGGATTCAGCGGGGTTACAGTAGCCTAACCTATATGGATGGCACCGGGAAAGTCAAATGGTTAGTCAAACCCACCTACCAGCACGCTGACTTATGGGATGAATCACTGATTGGTCATAGCTTTCCCCGGTCTGATTTGCTGACTAAGTTAAACGGCGACACCTTTCACAGCGAGCTGGCAAGAAATGTGCATGGGGAGCCATTTATACTCTACGGACGTTTGATCAGTTCTCATGAGCCTCACCTCGGCTATGTTCTGGCCACGTTTGATATCCAAAGCTGGCTGACTATTGCCAGTGGTCAGTTGGTCGAACAGCATTATCTGTCGCAACTGGTGGATGCTGAAAAGTCGCAGGTAATTGCTGGGATCACCGGGTTTACAGCAACGCAGAATGACACTATGGCGAGTGAATATTTTTCGTTGTTTGATAGTGACTGGACACTGCACCTCAAATCCAATGAACGTCCGCCAAGTGGTGGAATTTGGGTAACCATTGTGGGCATGATCATGTCATTACTGGCGACAGTCGTTCTGTTTAAATTACTAAAAAGCACCATGCATCTGGACATCAGCCAGCTAAGGTTTAAAACCGCCAGTGAGGCTGCGTTGGATGCTCTGTTGATATACCAGAAGCGAGGGCAGGAATATTATCTGGTGGAAACCAATAAAATCGCGTTGCGTCTGTTTAGTGAGTCTGCCAACGACCTGTGTGAAAAAACGCTGTCAGAGCAGCTGGCGGTTTTTAAACAGTCTCATATTCTCGCTCAAGTAGATAAAGTTGTGGAAACCGATGAGCCCTATGAAGAGTACATTGAGGTAAATAGTTCATTTATTATGCCCACATGGGTCAAAATACAAATTGTACGGGCGGGTAAAGATATCGCTGTTACGGTACGGGATGTAACAGAACGTTTTAAGGCACAACGTGAATTACAACAAAGTGAAGAAAAATACCGCCGTCTGATCGATGGCCTCTACCGTCACTTTGTATACACCAAAACTCCCAATCAAACCTTCGTTTACGTGAGTAACGGGGTAAAGTCGATTCTGGATATCGAGCCTGACGAGTTTTGTATGCAACAGGTGTATTTAACCGATGCCTCAAACCAGACTCTGAAACGCTGTATAGAGCCTTTGTTGAAAGATGGGGTAAACCCGCCTTTATACAATCTGCAGTTTAAAACGGTTAACGGCGATATACGTGTTATCGAGTTCGCCGATAACGGCGTGTTTGATAGTCAAGGAAGATTAATCGCTATTGAGGGTATTGCCCGGGACATTACCGCCGAGTATGCATTGCAGGAGCAAGTGGCTTATCAGGCGAATCACGATCAACTGACGGGATTAATGAATCGGTATGCATTCGACCAGTATCTGAGTGAGTTAATAGAGTCCATCGACAAACACGCCGCATCAGCCGTGATGTGCTTTATTGATATGGACCGCTTTAAGCTGGTGAATGACAGCTGTGGTCATCCGGCCGGCGATCGGCTGCTTAAAGAGATTTCCAGTTTGTTTGGTGATTTTGTGGGAGAAGCCGATTTGTTAGCGCGCATTGGTGGCGACGAATTTTGCATGATTTTTCGCGACTCCAGTTTGAACGACGTGCTTAGTAAACTCGACGGACTGCTGCAGCAGATATCTGCTTGCCGTTTTATTTCTGACGATAAAACTTTTTTTATAGGAGCCAGTATCGGCGTTATTGAAATTGATGAGCCAGGGTATACTGCGGCAGCTTTAATCAAAGCTGCCGACAATGCCTGCTACAAAGCTAAATCGCTAGGCCGCAACCGATACTGTGTATTTACTTTATCGGAAGCGCAGCAAGTGATGGACCAAAATGAAAGCAAAGTACTTCAACAGTTACAGCAAGCCCTAGAACACGATGGTTTTGAATTATATTTCCAGCCAATAGTTAGTCTTGAGACGCAGCACGAAATGATCCATGGCGAAGTATTGCTGCGCTTAATTGATGACGACGGTGAATTTATCAGTCCCGGCCTGTTTATCCCGCTGGCAGAGCAGCATGGGATTATGAATAAAATAGACTGGTGGGTGGTAGAGAATACACTGAGATTTTTACAGCAGAATCCGTTTATCTGTCAACGTGTTGATAAGATTGCTATTAATTTATCCGGGGTGACGCTCAGTGATGAAAAGTCCCTGAAACGTATTTGCCATAAAATCCAATACCTCAATATACCCACAGAAAAGCTGTGTTTTGAGATAACTGAAACGTCTGCTGTCACCAATTTAACAGCTGCTAAGTGGTTTATCAGCGAGCTTAGAAGCCTGGGGTGTCGTTTTGCCTTAGACGATTTTGGTGCTGGAATGTCTTCGTTTACGTATCTTAAAAATCTTGATGTGGATTATGTGAAGATTGATGGTTCATTTGTGCGCAATATGGCAAGCAACAAAATTGATTATGAAACGGTAAAGTCGATAAATAACATTGCTCACAGTATGAATAAACAGACCATTGCAGAGTTTGTGGTGGACGAGGCAACCCGTGATGCATTGGTAAGGTTGGGCGTAAATTACGGACAGGGTTTTGCGCTGGGCTATCCTGAGCCGCTACAAAACTTGTATTCTGACACTAAGTTAGCGATAGTTTAGCTTGTCATTAAACATTATCGGAGGATTTATGGGCTTACTCGATGCACTCATGGGCAATGCCAGTGAAGTAGATGTAGCTGAAGTTCAGGAAGAGCTGGCACCAATATTGGGCGACAGTGAAAGGGTGGTAAGTGCTTACAAACTGGTGAGGGACTTAATTGTTTTTACCAGCAACCGGTTTATGTTTATCGACAAGCAGGGCATGACCGGTCGCAAAGTGGATTATCACTCCATCCCTTATAAAGCGATCACACAGTTTAAGGTAGAAACTGCAGGTCATTTCGACCTCGACGCTGAACTTAAAATCTTTGTGTCAGGGCAATCCTCACCGCTTGAGTTTGAACTGAAATCTGAGACCGCTCAGGGCGTACAGAAATCCCTCGCCAACGCAATGTTTTAAAACGCCTTAGCGTTTTAAATCCCGGAGGCGCACAGCGCCATCCGGGATCGCCCTTACCAAGTCGTTTAAATTACCTGTCAGCGTTTTAGAACCCCAGAATAGCATCGCTATATCCGGGAGCCCCTCAACATGATGGTGTTTTAGATATAACCTTTCAGTCCAGGTCTGCCCCTCATTTCGGGAACGCTTCTGCCAAGACGTTTAAATTGGTAATTCAGCTAAGCAACGTGCGCTGAAAAAACTGCACGGCTTGCTGGTACATCTGTAACGCCAGTGCGCCGTCATAACGCTCCCCTTCATCGCGCATAAAGGCGTGCACGGCGTTTACTTCCTGCCACTGATAATTTAACCCGCTGGTCAGGCATTGCTGATAAATTTTCTGGCGGCCTTCCACGGGCACGTGGGGGTCTTGTTTGCCCCACACAAAATACACTTCGCCCTGAATATCCGTCATGCGGTTAAAGCTTTGATCTTCGGCGCTGGCCGGCAAAGTGTCGCTGTGAATGTCGGTCGCATACAGACAGAAGGCGCTGGCCACTGCGGGGTTAATGGCGGCCCGGTAAGCCAGGTGCCCACCCAGGCAAACGCCCATGGCTCCAACCCTACCAGTACAGTAGGACGCAGTTTTACAGTGCTCAATAATCGCTTCAAGGTCTGAATCGTAATGGGTTAACGGCTTTTGCCATTTATCATTATTGCCTTTGTCTTTACCTTCGTCGTCATAACCCAGCACTGTGCCGATGGGGTTAAGCTCGTGGAAAACTTCCGGCACGATAACCACAAAACCATGGCTTGCCATGAGGGCGGCAGAGCGGCCAATAGGCGCAGTATGCTGAAATATCTCAGAGTAAAAAACGATGGCCGGGTAGCGTTGTTCACTGGCCGGGCGGTAAATGTAGCAACGCATGGTGCCGGTGGCCGTGGCCAAATCTTCGCTGTGCTGAATGATCTGCATGGTAATTTCCGGTTAGTTTTTTTTTGGGGTTAAACAAATTGTTAAGCCACAAACCACAATAATTCTTTCAGGCTGTGCAGGTGTACGCCGGGTAAAACACTAACGTCCTCCTGACGTAAATCCATTGGCCGGTTTACGGCTATCCAGGCGGTTTGTAAACCCGCCCGGTGAGCACCGAGGACGTCTTTCTCGAGGTTATCGCCAACGTGGAGGATCTCATGCGGTGCCAGACCCAGAGCTTGTGCTGCTTCATCGAACATATGGCGATGCGGTTTACTGGGGCGCTTCAGACTGGCGTGGTAGGTAGCCGTGAAGTACTGATCAATGCCAATTTGCGCCGTATCCACATTGCCATTGGTAATGGCAATTAAAGGGACTTTTGCAGCGAGTGCGGCCAGTACCTGTTTGACTTCTTCGGTTACGGTGAAATCGCTGCGGGCGTGATAAAAATAATCAAATAATGACTGCGCGGCCTGGTGCCGCTCGCTATCGCTGAGCTTCTCCACCGCCAGCCCCTGATAAAGGGTTTCATAGCGCAATTGCCCCATATCTGAAGCTAACCCTTGATTGCCCTTTATCAGTTCGCGCTTAATGGCGGCCCACTGTGCGGCCGGTATTGCTGCTGCGGCCGGATAGCGCTCGGCAATCCGTTGGTTGAGGGCCTCAGTTGCGTCGGCAATAATGGGTTCGTTATCGTACAGGGTATCGTCTAAATCAAAGGTCATAGCTTTAACCGGCGAGACCGGGCGGTAACATTGCATCAAAAATTCCTGACTGGCTAATTAATCTTTCTTCTTACGGGCGCGAGGGTGAGCCGTATCATACACTTTGGCTAAATGTTGAAAATCCAGATGCGTATACACCTGAGTCGTCGACAAGTTTGCATGCCCTAACAGTTCCTGAACGGCTCTTAAATCACTACTTGATTCCAGCACATGGGTGGCAAAAGAGTGGCGCAGTTTGTGCGGGTTTATCCGTTGATTAAGCGTTTGACGCCTGGCCATTTCAGTGAGTCGGTTACCCACCTGACGGTTGGATATACGGCGCTTCTGGCGGCTGATAAACAATGCCTCGTCGAGACCCGCGCCCCAGTGACTACGAATGGCCAGCCAGCGCTGTAATGCCTCCCACGCTTTGCGGCCAATGGGCAGCATACGCTGCTTGTTGCCTTTACCGGTTACCCGTAACTGACGGTCGCTGGTAATGTGCTTCAGCTCGAGGCCGGTAAGTTCACTCAAACGTAAACCACAGCCGTACATCAGCTCAAACATGGCCTGGTCGCGGATGACGATTTCTTCATTGTCTGACTCATTCAGCAAAGCCGACATATCGTCAGCCGACATTTGCTTGGGCAGCGGCTTTTCCGCTTTCGGGGCTGAAATGCCCTCTACCGGGTCAACGTTGATGACTTCGTGGCGCAGCAGATACTTACAAAATGTGCGCAGTGCCGATAAGCGCAGGGCGGTGCTACGAACACCGAGATTCTGTTTGCGGGCAATGGCCACCGCTTTTTTTACCGCTGCCTGATTCAGTTGCTGCCAGCTTGTAAGCGCCAGACTGAGCGCAATTTGTTCCAGCTGACGGGCATAATTTTTGATGGTGTGATCAGACAAACCGCGTTCATAGCGCAGGTAATTAATAAATTTACTCAGCCAGTATTCGCAGTCCGGCGCCAGCATAACGGGGGGGTCGGCCGCCGATGCATTCATCAGTAGCGCAGTTTCTCGGGCAAAACTACATTGAGGACTTCGCGCAACTGATTTAACAGCAGGGTATCCATATCGGGGGTAAAGTGGTCGGCATTGCGGCTGCCAACGGCTAATACACCTAAATTGCGGTTTTCACCAAGCAGAATAAGCGCCACAGATTCAGCCACGCCGTGACCAAACATCAGCTGCTTTTCGTGCTGACTGAGGCGGCCAAAAAAATACGGCCCCTGCTTAAAACGTTTTTCCATGAACAAGCGCTGTTGTAATTCCGGCAGCGCATTGGCGCCTTTAAATAACTTAAGCTCGACGCTGGCGAGCCCCAGTTCTTCCTGCAGGGTTTCCTGCAGTTTAAGCAACATTTCAGCGACATCTTTGCAGGTTAACAAACGCAGGTTTAAATCGGCGTAGGCGCGGTAAATTTTCTCGTTTTGCTTGGCGATGCCAATCAGCTGGCTGAGTTTATAGTTGAGCAGGCGCACTTTTTTGCGCAGCTGTTCACTTTGTAATTCAACCAGAGAAACACTGCCTTTTTGCAGGTGAGGGATTTGCAGCGTTTCTAAAATGCTGGGGTGCTGGATAAAAAAATCAGGGTTCTCGACCAGATACTGACTCACTTGTTCGGCGGTTAACTCGCCTACCTCCGGAAAGTCGGTATCAAACTGCAGTGTTGTATTGGCCTGACCTGATAGTTCATTCATATATTTATTGTTCCGTCGTATACATGCTCAGCCGGTCCGGTCATTTTTAATGGGCTTCCTGGCCCTTGCCAGCGGATACGTAAGCGTCCGCCAGGCAAATCCACCCGAACGTCTTTCCCTAATTTACCTTGTATTTGTCCTATTGCAACTGCTGCGCACGCACCGCTGCCACATGCCAGGGTTTCGCCGGCACCACGTTCAAATACTCTGAGGCGAATGTGTTCCGCCGACAGTACTTGCATAAACCCTACATTAACCCCTTCAGGGAAGCGTTCGTGGCGTTCCAGTTGTGGTCCAATGGTTTCTACATCAGCGCTTTCGGTGTCGTCGACTTCCAGCACACAATGGGGGTTGCCCATGGAAACCGCGCCGCAAAAATGGGTGCTCTCGTCAGCACGAATAATATAGGTTTTTTCTTCTTTATTGGCTTTTAGCGGGATATCTGCCGGGGTGAAATTCGGCACGCCCATGTTGACCGTGACCTGGCCATCTTTTTCCAGGTACAGGATCATTTTACCGGCTTTGGTGCTGACCAGAATCTTGTTGCGGTTGATTAAGCCTTTGAGCTTTACAAAGCGGGCAAAGCAGCGAGCACCATTACCGCACTGCGAGACTTCTGAGCCGTCAGCGTTAAAAATACGGTAGTGGAAATCCTGATCCGGATCGTAGGGCGGCTCAACCATCAGAAGCTGGTCGAAACCGATACCAAAATTGCGGTCGGCAAGCTGCTGGATCTTTTCCGGCGAGAAAAAAACATTTTGGGTCACGTTGTCAATAACCATAAAGTCATTGCCAAGACCGTGCATTTTAGAAAAGTTAACCAGCATCCAGGGCCTGTTTATTTATTTGTTGCAGACTATGTTATCAGGCACCCGGTGTTGTTATGGCAAACAGGGTGATGGTGTATTCATCACCGTAACCCAAGTAACAACAACGGGTTTTAGCGCAACAGGACTTATAAGATTAGCTCTAGTTTACGTAACTTTATGCTCACCTTTCCAGAGATCTTTTAGATTTTCTCTTTCTCTGACTACATGAACGTCGTTTTTATCAACCAGTAACTCTGCCGGACGGCAACGTGTATTGTAGTTAGAAGCCATCACAAACCCGTAAGCACCGGCACTACGCACGGCCAGCAAGTCGCCCGGGGCGATAGCGAGTTCGCGGTCTTTACCGATAAAATCACCGGTTTCGCAGATGGGACCCACTACGTCATACACATGAGGTTTGTGCGCCGGGTTTTCATCAACCGGTATAATCGACATCCAGGCCGAATACAAAGAAGGGCGAATGAGGTCGTTCATGGCGGCATCCACAATGGCGAAGCTCTTTTCCTCACCCTCTTTCACAAATTCTACTTTGGTGAGCATGATACCGGCGTTAGCCGCAATAGCGCGCCCCGGCTCCATGATCAGCGTTAAGTGTTCGCGGCCGGCCATTTTCGCGGCAATGGCCCTGGCGTACTCTTTCGGGTGCGGCGGTGTTTCATCTTTATAGGTCACACCCAGGCCACCGCCTACATCGAGATGACGGATTTCAATGCCTTTGGCCGACAGCTCATCAACCAGTTCCAGCAGGCGGTCAAGCGCATCCACAAAGGGACCGGTCTCGGTTAGCTGGGAGCCAATGTGACAATCCATGCCCACTACATTAAGGTGTTCCAGGCTGGCGGCAAGGGTATATACTTCTACCGCTCGCTCGCGGGCGATACCAAATTTATTGGCTTTTAAGCCGGTAGAAATATACGGGTGTGTTTTGGCATCCACGTCGGGATTGATGCGTAGCGAAATAGGCGCTTTTTTACCTAACTTTCCTGCTACAGCGTTAATGCGTTCAAGCTCCGGCTCAGACTCCACATTAAAACAGTGAATGCCTTGTTGCAGGGCAAATTCAATTTCTTCCGGGGTTTTGCCTACGCCTGAGAAAACCACTTTGCTCATATCACCGCCGGCCTCAATAACACGGGCCAGCTCACCGCCGGAAACGATATCAAAACCTGAACCCAGTTTGGCCAGTACGCTCAGCACGCCAATGTTTGAATTGGCTTTTACGGCGTAGCAAATTAAATGCGGATGATCGCCCAGAGCATCGTTAAAGGCATGCCAATGGCGCTCCAGGGTGGCACGAGAATAAACATACAATGGGGTGCCGTATTGAGCGGCCAGCGCTTTTACGTCAATGTCTTCAGCGTGCAGCGATTGGTTTTTGTAACTGAAGTGGTCCACTAGCGAGAATCTCCGGAAGCATCAGGAGTCGAGTCGTCGGCAGGTTCACTATCGCTGGCAGGAGGCTGCTCCGGTAAATATAAGGCGCCGCGGTACCCACAGGCCGAAATACTCAGTAACAACACCAGTAATAATGCAACACGTTTTGCCACGCGCTCACTCCCCAAATAAAAAGTGCCGATATCATCGCAGAGGGAGATTAAAATGCAAGTGACATCAAACGTTCACGGGTCTTTGGACCAAAATTTACCTGTTTCCACAACGCTTCGCACAGTGGTTTGGTGTTGTGCCAGTCGCCGGCCACAATCCAGTCGAGCATGGGGGTGGGATCGTCAGGGAACTCTAACCCTTCACTGGCCGGTTCCATCAGCCATTCTTCCACAGTATCGGTATCGAGTTGATAAAGTGGCTGACACAGGCCCAGCGACATCAGCGTTTTGAGATTGGAGAGTTGTTCAAACTGGCCGTTCAGTGGCTTTACCAGCAGTTTCTTTTTCAGTTGCAGGGATTCACTGGCCAGTTCAAAGCCGCCATTGCTAATGACCCCTGAACAGTGCTGCAGCGCGTGGCGAAAGCCAGGCTTGGAAGGCGGGAGCCACTCAATATGTCCCTGTTTGTGTTGTTGCCTCACCTTAGGGTGAAAACACACAAAGTGCTGTTCGGTGAGCGGCTCCAGAAGTAACTGGATATCGTCGAGCTCTTCAAAGGGCAGATAAACCAGCGTGTGACTGTTAGCCGGATGCGATGCCGGTTTGTCGGTGATAAAGGGCGGGACAATGGGTTTTTCAAAGTGAAACCAGTGAACACCAAGCTGAATGTCGGTGGGGGCAAATCCGCGCATGATCAACTTATCGGAGAAGTGCTCGCTGGCGCGGGGAATATCGTGACTGAAAGCGGCCTGGTGACTAACCGAAATAGAGGTGAGGCACTGTCGCCGTGCGGCCCAGGCAGTGACGGGTTCAAAGTCATTGAGCAGCAAGTCGTAAGCGGAAACGTCGAGTCGACAAACATCCCGATAGAGCTGAAAGGGTCTGGCGCTTTTCACCGTTTCCCACTGGCTGACTTTGCCTTTGCGGGTAACAAAAGTCAGTCCGTTGTAGGTACGGTAATTGCCAAAGCATTCCATGTCGAAATACTCATCCGGCGCTCTGCCGGAAAAAATAAAATCCACTTCAATGTCATCACGCTCAGCCATGGCAGCAGCCATAATGCGGGCACGGGCAATGTGGCCGTTGCCGGTCCCTTGTACGCCATAGAGTATTTTCATGTTAAACCAGAATAGTCAGACTCAGTTGGGCAATGGTGAGGCCCAGTAAGGCACCTGCAATGACATCCGTAGGGTAGTGGACGCCCAGCAGAATGCGGGATAAACCAATCAGACTGGCCCAGGTGTAGGCCAGCAATGCAAAGGGCGGGTAGTAAAATGCAATAATTGTTGCCATTAAACAGGCCGCAGCGGTGTGGCCGGATGGCAAGCTGAATTTATCTGATGGCGTCACGTGAGCGGTCAGGTTAACCAGAAAATCGCACGGACGGGGGCGTTTAAACGCCTTTTTCAATACCACATAAATCGGCAGTTCCAGACCATAGGCCATTAATGCGGTGTACAAAAAAATCTCGCCATGCTCAGGTTCAAAACACATCAGCAGCAGGCCGATAACAAAATACAGATAGCCGTCACCGGTCCGAGACAGCCAGACAATGGCCCGGCAATCGCGGTGCTTGGTCAGATCGTACAACCAGTGAAAGATTGCAGTATCGTATTTGGTTATATTTTTCAGGCCCATCTCACGCGGCTCCTATTCTTCAACGCTATCAGGTTAAAAAGTGTTCATGAAACACAAGTGACAGTTTTGCTAAAGGTTTATGACAGCCGCGGGCAATTGACGGAAGGTAGAGCGAAATCAAATTTTTTGTGAGTAAAATCAATTTCGGTGCTAGGCGTTATCACTGATAGGGTGCTATGCTAAAACGCGAAAACCTAGCTTACCAACAGGGTATAAACATGGACTATAACACTTCTGAGTTATGTGATTTATTCGCCGATAACGTGGACGTGGTCGATCCCATTTTCACCAGTTATGGCGGTCGTTATTCATTTGGTGGTGAAATTACCACGGTGAAGTGTTTTGAGGACAGGGAATTAGTCGACCGGGTACTCACTGAGCCTGGCGATGGTAAAGTATTATTGATTGATGGCGGTGGCTCTCTTCGTCGCGCGCTGTTTGATGCTGAATCTGCCCAACTGGCGGTTGAAAATAACTGGGAAGGCGTGGTGTGTTATGGCTGTGTTCGGGAAGTGGACAGCCTGTCTGATTTCGACCTTGGCATCCTGGCGGTTAATTCCATTCCAGTGAATGCCGATAGCCAGGGCACCGGTGATATTGACGTACCGGTCAATTTTGGCGGCGTTACCTTTTTGCCGGAAGACCACCTGTACGCCGACAGTACCGGCGTTATCCTGTCTCCTGAGCCACTCGATATCGATTAAGCGAGTGGCTTTGCCACCGCTTTGCTGCTGACATTTCGTTTTTCTGCTGTTTGATGCCTGACGCGCGATATGGCTACGTCAGGTCGTGCCTTTAATTTGTGTCCCCCACTGTCTTTCTCTGCATCGCTGCCATATTCAGGCAACCATCTTCATCTTTAGCTGTGCTTTACTGCAGGATATCGGTTTGCAGTCGCCAGAAGCCTTGTCTATTTTGCATGGCGAGGATGGTAAGCTCGATGAGTTTCGGGTGCTCGATGAGCCTACCCGTAAACAATTACTCAAGATTAACTTCACACAAACTCTGGAGTATCTGAAAAATGCCTTGGGGATACCGCGTTATATTGGTAACGACAAAACCGAGCGGGACCGTTTTGTCCAGCGCCATACAGCCCTGAACGGCTTTATGCTCACCCTTCTGAAAGACACCTATTTGTCGAAAGTTGGCGTGGGTGAACTGGTTAAAATACCGCAGATATATACCTCCATAGTGCTCTCCACCAAGCCGGATTTCTCAAAGAAAAGCCTGCCCAAAGGGTATGTGTTTATTGAGCAGCTGGCTAAGAAAGGGGCGCTTAATACTGAGTTAGCTAAAGCGTTTGTGCAGATTGTGGGTTATTTCCCCCTGGGATTTGGCGTGACTTACATTCCGCGCACTGAAAAGGGAATAGACCGTGAGCAGTATGAATGCGCTATTGTAACCCGCTTAAACCCAGCGCATCCTGCTGAGCCGGTGGGGCGGCCGGTCACCAGAAACCTGTCTTATATTAGCTCGGGTAGCGACGAAGTGATCAAAAAGTCGAGTAATCTGTTTTTTCCGGCCAATCGCAAGAAATTAATGCGGATTGGGCGCGAGCGCCTGATGGAAATTATGAGTCAGTTATCGGGGAACTTTTCGCCGGAAGCCGTCGACGATCTGATCCCGGCCTTCTGGGAACCGGCGGATTACTTTTCATTTAAGAAAAATCAAAACCTTTGGAATAAAGTACGCTAGGTAAACCTGCCTGCGAACGCTTTGCTTGATTGCCCCGGGGGTCTGTCCCGAGGGGCTGTCTCTACGTCATTCCCCCGAACTTCGAGGCGCTTAAGGCTGGCCCAAACATGCTGCCGGACGTCAATATTTATTGATCTACATCAAAGTTCGATCTAAACTTTCAGAAATTACTGAAACCTTAGAAGTTAAAAATGAACATGTCATCACTGGTTACTTCTGCTGTTATGCATTTTGGGGAAATGGGCAATCGTTGGGGATTTAACCGCACGGTTGGTCAAATTCTCGCGCTCATCGTATTACATGAAGAGCCATTGTCGGCGCAGGAAATTGCTGACGCGTTAAGTATCTCAAGAGGTAACACCAGTATGGGCCTTAAAGAGCTGCAATCATGGCAGCTTATTAAGCAACATCATGTACCGGGTGAACGGAAGGAGTTTTTCGTTCCGGCGGGCACTATCTGGGTGCTGGCTAACCGGGTGTTCGAGGAGCGTCGTAAACGGGAGATCGACCCCACCATGTCGCTGCTGCGCGATTTGATGATGGACACACCAAATGGTGAAAAAGACATAGCCGTGCAGGCCCGCTTAAATGAAATACACGATCTACTCGAGTCGGTGACCGCCTGGTCTCAGGAGTTACAGAACCTGGGCCCGGAAAAACTCGACACCTTAATGAAACTCGGTGCCGGGGTTGGCCGCATTCTGGAGCTTAAAGACAAGCTCCTGCCAGCCAAATCTAACTAAACAGGAGCGCATCGTGGATGCATTGATACTATCCAGGCTACAGTTTGCTCTGAATATCAGTTTTCATATTCTCTTTCCTACCATCACTATCGCACTGGGATGGTTCTTATTTTATTTCAAACTTCGCTCTAATCTGAGTGGGCATCCGGTATGGATGCGGATTTACCGTTTCTGGGTACGGGTATTTGCCCTGACCTTTGCCTTAGGGGTTGTCTCGGGCGTTACCATGTCTTTTCAATTCGGCACCAACTGGCCCGGTTTTATGGAAAAAGCCGGTAATATTGCCGGCCCGCTGCTGGGCTATGAAGTCCTCACCGCGTTTTTCCTGGAAGCCACCTTTTTGGGCATCATGCTGTTTGGTATGCGTCGGGTGCCTAACTGGTTACACACGCTGGCCACTTTTGTCGTGGCCGCGGGTACCACGTTATCGGCGTTCTGGATCCTGTCACTCAACAGCTGGTTGCACACCCCCCAGGGGCACGAAGTAATAGATGGGGTAATCTATGCGAAAGACTGGTCGGCGATTATTTTTAATCCCTCTTTTCCTTATCGTTTCAGCCACATGTTGCTGGCTTCCGGACTCACTGCCAGCTTTTTAATTGCGGGATTATCGGCCTATCGTCTGCTCATTGGCGATAACAAAATTGCTCCTAAACTCGCCCTTAAAACGGCCACGTATACAGCGGCGGTGCTCATTCCGTTACAAATACTGGCGGGCGACATGCACGGTTTAAATACCCTTGAACATCAGCCACAAAAAGTGGCGGCTATGGAAGGGGTTTGGGAAACTGAGCAAGGCGCGCCGTTGCTGTTATTTGCCATTCCGGACGAGCAGGAGCGAACTAACCATGCCGAGCTTGCCATTCCGAATCTGGCCAGTTTTATTCTTACCCATGAGTTGGATGGGGAAATTAAAGGTTTAAATGAGTTTCGTGGCGAGCATCCGCCTGTCGCGCCGGTGTTTTATTCCTTCAGGGTGATGGTTGGTATGGGTGTACTTATGCTGTTAGCCGCCTGGGCGGGCGCTTATTATCTGTTCCGCCGGGGGGAATTGCCCGACTGGTTAGGCAAGCTGTTTATCGCTATGAGCTTTAGTGGCTGGGTGGCAACCCTGGCCGGCTGGTATGTTACTGAAGTCGGCCGTCAGCCTTACCTCGTCAGTGGCGTTTTGCGCACCGCTGATGCTGTTACTGGTTTGCCGCCTCAGAATATTGGCTTATCGTTCACGCTATACGCGGTGATCTATGCCGTGCTGATGGTGGCTTATATCCGCACGCTGACGTTGATGTGCCGGAAGTCTGTAGGTATCGAAGAAATTAGCAAGGGAGACGCTGACGAAAAACATACCAATAAACTCGATATTGCCAGCAGCAACGCATAGGAGCTAAGCATGCCATTTGAATCACTTTCTGTTACCGCGCTGGGCAATATATACCTTGGTCTGTTGGCACTCGCGGTATTGTTATACGCCATACTCGACGGCTACGATCTGGGTGTAGGGGTGTTGTTTCCGCCTCGTAACGAGCAGTTTAAAGACGATATGATAGCCTCCATTGGTCCTTATTGGGATGCCAATGAAACCTGGCTGGTGCTGGCGGTGGGTATTTTACTGATTGCTTTTCCCGAGGCTCATAGCCAGATACTGCAAACATTGTATTTGCCGGCCACCTTTATGTTGCTGGGGCTTATTCTGCGTGGCGTATCTTTTGACTTTCGCGCTAAAGTGCCTCATAACAAAAAGCCCAAGTGGGATACGTGCTTTAAATACGGCTCATTACTCACCACGCTGTCGCAAGGATATATGCTGGGGATTTGGGTTACCGGATTACGCACCGATATCTACGCTCAGGGGTTTGCCTTACTTGCCGCTTTTGGGGTAACCGCTGCTTATGCGTTTATCGGTGCCTGCTGGCTGATCCTGAAGTCCGAAGGCGAGTTACAGGCCAAGGCCTTTTACTGGGCTAAACGCTGCCTGCTGGTGCTGGCCAGCGGCATACTGGCTGTGAGTGTGCTTAATCTTACCCTGCATGAAGAGGTTCGGGTGTTATGGCTGGAAAGCCCGGTGGGCTGGGTATTAATGACAATCCCGTTTACCTGTTTCGCTTTGTTGCTGTTATGCAGTGTAGTACTGAAGAAATTACCTGAAGCAGGCGGCAAAGGAGAATGGTTACCCTTTGCCATTGCATTGCTCATTTTCGGCTTATGCTTCGCCGCTTTCGGTATCAGTTATTACCCTTATGTGGTGCCGGGTAAACTGGCCTTCATGGATGTGCTCAGTGATGGCAATTCGTTGCGATTCCTGCTGGTGGGCGCGGTGGTGGTAGTGCCCTGCATTCTGGCTTATACCGTGCTGGTGTATCGCATTTTTGCCGGTAAGTCGGAAAAGCTTTCCTATTATTAGGGGGTATCTCTGTGGTGGTAAATACCACCGGATCGCCTGTCACATCAGTATCGCCTTCCATGGTCAGTCAGATCTGAGATGAAAAGCGGGTGTGACAGGGGTTAACCGAGTGAGTCTGATGACGGATTGTTTGAGGTGATTGGGATACTCTGGCATGTGATTACCTGATAATATTATTTGTAATTCCGTTGTTTAACTGACGTCACCTTTGATGTAATGAAACAACAACACGACAGAAAATAACAATTGCCAGGGAGGCAACAATGCGCTTATCTAAACTAGCGGCTATCATCGTCGCAACCATCTCTGTTTCAGGGGTAACTGCCTGTGGTGGCGGTGGCGGTGGCTCCAATTCTTCGGGCCCGACGCCCACACCAACCCCAACCCCAACAGGACCATCCTGGCAGCCGGGCGACTATGCCTCTGCCTCTTCGCTGGTGGCGAAGTGCGAATCGCCACGAACCGGTATTGATCCTTTCACCGGCCAGCAGTACCCGGATGAAGCGGGCAGCAGTCTGGAGGAAAAGCTGTGGCTTCGTAGCTGGACCAATGAGACCTACCTTTGGTACGACGAAGTGGATGATAACAATCCGGCCAATTATTCAGTATTAGGATATTTTGACCAGTTAAAAACGACTGCGACCACGCCAAGCGGAACCCCAAAAGACAATTTCCATTTTTACCAGCCTACCGATGAATACAATGAGCTGACTCAAAGTGGTGTTGCATCCGGCTATGGGTTCGACTGGGAATTTGTGCGAAATACCTCGCCACGAGAGTTAGTAGTCAGATTTGCCGAGCCCGGCTCGCCTGCTGATTTAGCCGGCATCCCTCGGGGTGCGTCAGTAAAGCTGGTTAATGGCATCGATTTTGTTAATGCCAACAGTTCTACCGATATCGATGCGCTGAATGATGCCCTGTTCCCTGCCGATAATGGCACGACTACCAGTTTTGTATTTGAACTGGTTAATGGTGATGAACTGGCGGTGGATGTGACCTCAGCGGACGTCCAGGTATCGCCGGTGCAGCATGTTCAGGTACTGGATACGCCTGCCGGCAGAACCGGATATTTTCAGTTTAATACCTTTATTAGAACCGCCCAGTATGACCTGATTGACGCTTTTGATGGATTTATCGATGAAAACGTCACCGAACTGGTTATCGACCTACGTTACAATGGCGGTGGCTTATTGGCGCTGGCATCGCAGTTGTCATACATGGTGGCAGGCCCTGCACAGACTAACAATGCTTATTTTGAGACGCTGCAATTCAATGATAAATCGCCAAACAGAGATCCGGTTACCGGCAATGTTATTCAGCCCACGCCCTTTTACAGCAATGAAATAGACTACAATGCCGGCCGTTTACTCAGTGCGGTGCTACCCAGCCTGTCACTAACCCGGGTATTCGTATTGACCACCGGTGCGTCCTGCTCAGCAAGTGAGTCGGTGATGAATGCATTGCGTGGGATCGACGTGGAAGTGGTCCAGATAGGTTCAACCACCTGTGGCAAGCCTTATGGTTTTTATCCGACCGACAATTGCGGCACAACCTATTTCTCCATTCAGTTTCAAGGCATAAATAACAAGGGGTTCGGCGATTATGCCGATGGCTTCATTCCTACCGAAACACCCAACTACGGCTATGAAGTGCCGGGTTGTGAAGTCGCGGATGATTTTAGCCACCCGTTGGGCGATCCTGCTGAGGTCATGCTTTCAACGGCACTGGCATATGCTGAAACCGGTTCCTGCCCTGCACCGGTGAGTCCTGCACCAGTGTCACCGGATTCGATTAACGCGCAGAGTCCGGAGTCGTCACTGGCCATTGAAAATCCATTCGCCCTAAAAGAGCGACTCATTCTGCAAAACAAAATCAATGAGCCCATTGTTACGGAGCAAGAATAATGCAAAAGCACAGGCTAACCCGGCTTTGGGCCTGCGTGTCACTGGTAGTTGCCAGTGGCTGCGCGCAAACCAGTGATAACGAGCTTTATCCGGCCACGCTCAGTGCGCAGACCAAGCAGCAGAAAGTGCAAATAGAAAAGGTTATCAGTGATTGGTTTGGTGGTACCAAAGTCACGCTGGCTGACGATGTGTTTACGAGCTCTTCGGTAGTGACAATCGAGCGGCGGGAGCACCTGGACAGCCAGGGGAGACTTATTGAAGGGCGCCATGATAAGCAGGCTTATTCGTTCACCTTATATAAAAAGGGCACGCAATGCCTGCTGAGCAATGATGGAACGGGTAAAAAGGTTGAGCTTGATAATCTTGAGTGTATCGCTACAGAAAATTAATCAGACGCTCAGATAACCCTTAATATGGGTTCTGAGCGTCTATGCTTTTATTTGGCGAATATTTCGTTGAGATAGTGCGCTATGCGGATGCCGGCCTGTTGCAGGCGGCGTTTCGCGGTAGGGATATGATCATACAGATAATCATAGGCCATGCGGTTGGCATCTTCAGGGTAGATGGTGTCACGGATTTTAGTGCTCTCGGTGATCCACACTTTGGGATCCGTTGAGTGCCAGGCTTCTATGTCTTGTGCCGTAATTTTCTTGTCGAGCCAGTCAGTCCACTCGGTATAAGACAGCTCTTTTTGACCAATCATTTGTGAATCCCACACGCGGTGAAGGTTGGAATCCTGCCAGAAGAACCTTACTTTGACGTCGTTGCCACCACGATCGGTGCCGTTGCCGGCATGAAGTGGCTGGTGGAGATCGCCAATGATGTGCACTATGAAGCGAAGCGCTAACTGTTTGTCGGCTTTAGACGCTTTGTCATCTTTTAACGTGGCGCTGAATTTTGTTAAGGCCGTAAAAGCATCGCCTTCTTTTGGCGCTTCCACGTCGTGATAGTGCTTGCCTTCGGGAACGGTAACGTAATGCCACGGCGATGCTGTTTTCTGCCAGAATTCAGAAGGGTTCGACTTCATATCGTCGGGATATGTCGACGCTTCCGCGAGGGATTCCAGTGGGATCAGAGCCTCAATTTGTTGTTTGGCTTCAGCAGAAAGGTGGCGTTCGGCAATGGCCCCGGTGACACGGTGTCCGGTTTGTCCCCAGCCAAAAGCTGGCAGGCTCATTATTGATGAAGCCAAAAGAAACAGTGCAACAGGGGCGTTTTTAGCGCGTGTTATCATTTTAATTTTCCTTTGCAAATATAAATCCGTTGGATTACTGGTTTTGATAGCCCCAGCGCGCCATTAACGACTGGTCGACACCTAAGTGGTCCAGTACTCGAGCCACAACAAAATCGACTAAATCACTGATTTGTTGGGGCTGATGGTAAAAGCCGGGCGAAGCGGGCATGATAGTAGCGCCCATTTGTGACAGTTTAAGCATATTTTCCAAATGGATGCTCGAAAGCGGCATTTCCCGGGTGACCAGAATCAGCTGACCCCGTTCTTTGAGCACTACGTCGGCAGCGCGCTCAATTAGATTGTCGCAGGCACCTACCGCAATGGAAGACAGTGAACCAGTAGAACAGGGGCATACCACCATCTGTTTAGGGGCAGCAGAACCAGACGCTACCGGTGAAAACCACTCCTCTTTACCACAAACCCGAATTTGTCCGGGCGTAGCGTTAAAGCGCTCGGTAAAAAAGGCACTGGCCGCTTCGGGCTGAGCCGGAATTTTGAGGTCTTCTTCGGTGGCAAAAACCACTTTAGCCGCAGAAGAGATCAATACAAATACGTCATACTGAGCCGCAACCAGCTGCTCCAGTAAGCGAAGTGCATAGGGCGCACCCGATGCGCCAGTCATTGCCAGGGTGATGGTTTTTTTCATGGTAACTCTCAGGCTTTACCCGCTAATACATCCAATAGCTTGTTATGGATCCCACCAAAACCGCCATTACTCATGATTAATACATGATCGCCGGGCTGCAGCATAGTCGCTAACTGATGAATGATAGCATCTACGCTACGAAATACCTGTGTGGGTGTCTGGCTGTGTTTGGCCAGCTGCGCCATTGACCAGCCCAGGTTATCCGGTTCGAACAATAGCACTTCATCGGCTTCCTGCCATGAATCAACCAGCACGTCTTTATGAATACCCATTTTCATTGTATTGGAGCGGGGTTCCAGTACACCTATGATGCGGGCATCGCCGACTTTCTTGCGCAGACCATCAAGGGTCGTTTTAATCGCTGTAGGATGATGGGCAAAGTCGTCGTAAACGGTGATGTCTTTCACGCAGCCGCGCACTTCCATGCGCCGCTTAACGTTGACAAATTCGCTCAACGCGGCAATGGCATCCGGCAGGGTTACTCCGGCATGGTGCGCCGCCGCTATGGCCATCAGTGCGTTGTCGACGTTGTGCTGACCGAGAAGCTCCCAGCAAACGGTACCGACCTGTTTTTCCTGATAGAACACCTTAAAGGAGGAACCATCGGGATTAATGAGCTCGGCATGCCAGTGACGACCAAGGTATTGCTGCTCGCTCCAACAGCCTTTGTCGAGTACGGCGGCCAGATTGTCGTCGCTGTCGGGTGAAAGCACCAGACCTGTGGCCGGTACGGTGCGCACTAAATGGTGAAATTGCGTTTGAATGGCGGCTAAATCGGCGAAGATGTCTGCATGATCGAACTCAAGGTTGTTCATCACCAGGGTCCGTGGGCGGTAATGAACAAACTTCGAGCGCTTATCAAAGAACGCGCTGTCGTATTCGTCGGCCTCAATCACAAAGAACGGACTTTCCCCCACCCGGGCAGAAATACCGAAGTTTTGCGGAATGCCACCAATTAAAAAACCCGGTTCCAGCCCGGCGTATTCGAGTATCCAGGCCACCATAGATGAGGTGGTGGTTTTACCATGGGTACCGGAGAGGCCAATGACCCAGCGATCGGTTAACAAATTATCCAGTAGCCATTGGGGGCCGCTGGTGTAAGGGAGGTTGCGGTCGAGCACGTATTCTACCGCCGGGTTGCCACGTGACATGGCATTACCAATAATCACCATATCCGGGACCGGCTCAAACTGGGTCGGATCATAGCCCTCGGTCAGGGTAATTCCCAGCGCCTCGAGCTGTGTGCTCATAGGCGGATAAACATTGCGGTCTGAACCAGTGACGGTATGCCCCAGTGATTTGGCAATTGCAGCGATACCGCCCATAAAACTGCCACAAATCCCCAAAATGTGAACGTGCATTAACTTTCCTGCGCTAATTTCATATCCGAACACTTTACCAGATGCGCACCCACTTGCCTAAACATCTGATTTCCTTTCAGGGGTGAGTCAGTTTACAATCTAACCAGAGCATCATGCTCGAGGTTCAATTGCTGCCCTGCGGCAACGGAGGAACCCGCATTATCGACCCGTATAGTGCAACAATACCCTACATAGAAAAAAAGGCTTACATAAACCATGAAAAGACTTAACTCACAAATGCAACAAGATGGCGCTCCGCTCGAACTCATTTTGCTGATCCGCACGCTGTTAGCGGGCTGCAAGGAGATTTCGTTCCGCGTGAGTCAGGGCGCTTTGGCGGGCGTTTTGGGTTCTACTCTGAGTGAAAACGTTCAGGGTGAAACGCAAAAGAAACTGGATGTGATTTCAAATCAAATTCTGAAGGATATTCTTAAAGAATCGGGTTATGTAAAAGCAATTTCCTCGGAAGAGGAAGATGACGTGGTGCCCTGTCACCCGGATGGCAAATACCTGGTGAGCTTCGATCCGCTGGATGGCTCCTCAAATACCGAAATTAACAGCCTGATCGGCACCATCTTTTCCATTGCTCATGCACCGCAATGGATGGAGCCGGATGATCCTTCTGCCTTTTTGCAGCCTGGTACGCAAATGGTCGCGGCCGGTTATGTGCTGTATGGCCCATCTACCATGCTGGCAATGACCACCGGTAAAGGTACTCACATTTACACACTGGATAAAACCCACGGTGGCTTCCTGCTAACCCATCCGAATATTCAGGTGCCGGAGCAAACCGCCGAGTTCTCCATTAACGCGTCTAACCAACGTCACTGGGAGCCGCCTATTCAAAACTACGTGGCCGATTTGCTGGCGGGAACCGAAGGTCCCCGTGAGAAAAACTACAACATGCGCTGGGTGGCAGCCATGGTGGGCGATATTCACCGCCTGTTATGTCGCGGTGGTATTTTCATGTACCCCTTTGATAAGCGCGACCCGGCTAAGCCTGGCAAACTGCGCCTGTTATACGAAGCCAACCCGATGGCATTTTTAATGGAGCAGGCGGGCGGTCTGGCTTCCACTGGCGAGGGACGCATTATGGAAGTGATGCCCGAGGAAATTCACCAGCGCGTACCGGTTATTATTGGCTCCAAAGACGAAGTTGAGGCCTGCCTGAGCTATTACGACTAATTGGTTAGGCAAAATAAATCCTAAGTATGCCCGATACGTCGGGCTACAGGTTTTTATTTTTTCCGGTTAGCCGTATACTTGATGCAATTTTACTATTAACGAAAGGACAATCCCGTATGAGCTTAAACGCCGTACCTGCAGGCAAGAAACTGCCTGACGAAGTGAACGTAATTATCGAAATTCCAGCACACGCGGATCCGGTGAAGTACGAAGTAGACAAAGACACCGGTGCGATCTTCGTAGATCGCTTTATGGCGACCTGCATGCACTACCCAACTAACTACGGTTATGTGAACAATACGCTGTCTGAAGACGGTGACCCGGTAGACGTGCTGGTTATGACGCCTTTCCCACTGTTAGCCGGTTCTGTGATTAAGTGTCGTCCTGTTGGCGTATTAAATATGACCGACGAATCAGGCAAAGACGCGAAAGTACTGGCTGTGCCAATCGACAAACTGTCTACCCTGTATCGCAAAGTGTTTGAAACGTCAGACGTTGAGCCACTGCTGCTGAAACAAATTGAGCATTTCTTCGAGCACTACAAAGATCTGGAAGAAGGCAAGTGGGTGAAAATTGACGGTTGGGGCGATGCCGCTGCCGCTAAAGCCGAAATCGTATCCAGCGTTGAGCGTTACGAAGCTGAAAAATAAGCATTAAGCTTAGTGATTAAGGGCTCGATTCGTCGGGCCTTTTTTATTTGGAGACCTTATGTTGCGATTGATTCAACAACGAGCTGTGCCGTTACTCTGGTGCCTGATGCTGTTTTCTGGTGCGGTAAACGCCAGTGACGTAAAAGAAGTGTACTGGGAAGACTTAGTGCCACCGGATTTCAATGAACTGGCACCTCAACAGGCTACCGATCACAACAATAAGATGGCTCAGTTACAGCCTGACGCGCCGGTCGTCGACATTTACAATGGCGAGCGGGTAAAAGTGCCGGGATTCATTGTGCCCTTAGAAGGTACCGCTGAACTGACAACTGAATTCTTACTGGTGCCATTTTTTGGTGCTTGTATCCACGTACCACCACCGCCTTCCAATCAGATTGTGCATGTTAAAATGAATGAGGGAGTGCCGGTAGAGAACCTCTACGATGCGGTATGGGTTGAAGGTATCTTCTCCACCACACGATACAGCAGTGATTTGGCCGCCGCGGGTTACAGTATGCAGGGTGAAGCCGTTCATCCTTATTAGGTGATAAAAGCGCTCGATTTGTATAAAAAACGTGCTAATGTGAAAGTCTGTCTCTTTGCGCAAAGCACCTCATGAAAAATCCCATTACGTGGTTCGAAATTTACGTTGATGACATGCCCCGGGCCTCGGCGTTTTATAGCTCGGTCTTTGCCATCGAATTTGCCGATTTACTGGATCCTACGGCTCCTTCTGATAGTGCATTACAAATGAAAGCCTTCCCGTCTGATATGGAAAGCCATGGCGCGTCAGGAGCGTTGGTTTGTGTTGATGGCATGCCGGCAGGTCACAATAGCGTACTGGTTTACTTTTCCTGTGAAGACTGCGAAGTGGAAGAATCGCGGATTGAATCTGCTGGTGGCACCGTAGTGCGGCCTAAATTTTCGATTGGCTATTACGGCTTTATCACACTGGCAAAAGATACCGAAGGGAATATGTTTGGCTTACATTCATTAAGCTAAGCAGCTTTTGTATCGGGGGTGTTGTGGCGATAATGTCAGCCAAATGCCAGCCACAACCCAACGCCAGCCATTAACGTACCTGCTATACGGTTCATAATGCGCACGTTGCCGCTTTGCATGAGTAAAGAGCGTAAAGTTCTGCCGCCAGAGGCGTAAATCAGTAAGCAGCTAAACTCCAGGGTTAAAATAATTGTAATCAGGCTGGCTAATTGCGTCGCCAACGGCTTAGCGGCATCAATAAAGGGCGGTAACAACGCCACAAAAAAGGCCCAGCCCTTGGGGTTAGCAATGGCGGTAATAAAGCCCTGGGCGATTAATTGAGTCCGAGTGGCTGCCGGACCATCCTCAGCGTTCTTCAGTGCCATCTTGCCTTTGGACAGCCACATCTGAATACCTAAGTAAAACAAATACACCCCGCCGGCATATTTAAATACGGTGAACACCGCCGGGTAATTAAGCAGTAATGCCGCAACGCCGGCTGCCGACAGTGCCGCGACTAAGCCAACGCCGGTGAGTTCGCCCAGCATCATCCATAATGCGCGTTTTACGCCAATGCTCATGCCCAGTGTCATGGCCAGCGTCATACACATTCCCGGTGTCACAGACACAAAGAAAAAAGTCGGTACAAACACAGACAGTAAAGCCCAGCTCATTGAGGGTTTCCGGTTCAATAAATCGAGGCGCGAAATTGCCAGAAAAGTCATTGGCTGGCAACCTTTCTGTTGCGGCAATTATAATTGGATAAACGGGCAATGCGCCGGGTGAGTCAGGCGCATTACCCGCAGTGCTTATTTCTCGCTGGCCGCTTCGGCCTCGGTTTCCTTAGCCTTTTCTTCAGCTTCCTGCTGCTGTTTTAACTCGTCGATAAAAGTTTCGTATTGCGCCTGCATTTGTGCAATATCACGGTCAATATCGGTTTGCCAGGTTTCACCAAAGTCACTGGTGCTGACGATTTGGCCCTGATCGCAAAGGAAATACAGCGTATTACCGGTAGTTAGTTGTGGCAGTAGCGAATGGCAATTGTCTTTGGCCACGCCATGCAGCTGCCAGCTACTGCTGTCATCTGCGTTGCTCAGGGCGGTGGTGGCAATACGGATTTGGCTTTTCTCGCCGCTGGACTTGCGGTTACGACTGAGCGTGATGACTTCATTGTTGTCGGTGAGCACAGGTAAACTTACATCTGCCTTAATGTCGCCAAATAAACTCAGATTGCGGTTGATAGATTGCCAGGTCAGGCCGTCATCAACACTGATCAATTGTGAACCAACTCCGTCCCACTGGCTAACTTCAACGGCCACCAGGGCGCCATTGGCAAGTTGTGCCATAGTGCGCAGTGAGGTGCTTTTGTCGGTCGACCAGCTGTTATCTGCCGGATTGTAGTCGTGACGCTTGTTATCGTTGAAAATGCGCAGTGTGCCTTGTTGGGTAATGGCCGCAAACAGACCACCATTCTGGATAAGCCAGTCGTTAGGATCTTTTTTAACGTAACTACCGACTTTCTGCCAGGGGGTATTTAACTGGTTAAACCGGTATACCTGGTATTGCTTGGCAGAGCTGGTCAGGGCAAAGTAATTATCGGCTGTCTGGCCCATCCAGACAATCGCTTCATCGGCATCTACTGGCTTGGTTAACTGCCATTGTTGCCAGTCGGAAGACACAAACAGCTGGCCTAACTCACCACCCACGGCTACTTTGCCGTCGATCTGCAGCGCAGCGTAGAGCTGTGAATTGGTTGGCAGGTTATGGGTTGTCCAGCTACCGTCTTGCTGGATTGCCAGACGACCAAATTTGGCCGCCAGGGCGCGTTGCTGAGTCGTTGGCAGTACAATGGGGCTGGCCGCCAAAGCGTTTTCAGTTGCCAGTACACTGAGCTTTTCGCGCAGCGGATCCAGTTCATCGGTTTGCCAGCTTTGACTGGTTTTGCCACTAAGCTGTTGCTGAATTTGCGGATACTGTGGCAGTACGATACTGCCTAAATCGGACTCTTCAAATACCCGCGTAACAAAGGCTTTGGATGAAGTGGAAGTGCTCCAGAATGAGCTTTCCTTAATGCTGAGCAAAGGCTGAAACAGTACCGAACCCAGGTCGGTGAGCGTGGTGTCACTAACCGCAAATTCACCGGCGGCTGAGAATACCGGCATGGAAATCCACGATGACATATCGCCACCGTTATAATAGCTGTACAACGTTGAAATCATGTACTCGCCCGGCGGCATGCTGCCGATAAACAGCTGGCTGTCTACCGTTCCCTGATAAACGGGCGTCAACTCATAGATTTCAGGGTCCCAGTCGACCTTATCTTCGTCGATGGTTTTACCTTTCTTTTCGGCTTTCTCTTTGGCCTCGGCGACGGCGGCGGCTTTAATCGCGTCCATGTTATCTGTTCGAACCACAATCACGGCTGTCCAGCCTTTATGTAGCGGCGCGAGCCGCTCGGCATTGTTGATAACCTGTAAGGCAACAACCCCATGAGTGGCGGGTAATGGCTGATTTTTGGCGATGGCGGTGGAGCGAATGTCATATGTGGCGCAACCGCTTAGCATGCTGACTAAAAATGCGGCAACAAGTAAAAAACTACGCATGATTATATCCTGTTGAAATTATAAATCCCTGGGTTATAGCTCAGGCCAATGACCGTAAAGCGACTCTCTATGCGTCATCAAACTGAGCGGTGGCAAGAATATACGGCAAAGTGATTGGTAAAAGCGAGTGAATCTGCATTGCCGCCAGAAAATTTCGTTATGAGCGGGCGAGAGCCAGGGCAGGGCAGACTGCTGAGTAGGATTTTCGGGTTCCTTAAGCTTTCCTTAAGGTTTCGTTTTTACACTGCTCATCAGTTAATCATTAACAGGATTTTAAGATGGGTCGTATTCGAACCTTAGCCGGTGTTATCAGTGTTAGTGCGGGCTCATTATTAGCCAGCGCCAATCCGGCAGTGGCTGCACAACCGGCACCTGAACTGGTGTTAAATTTTGCCAGCAAGCAGGTGAACTTATCGGATTACAAAGGTCAGGTGGTATACCTCGATTTTTGGGCCAGCTGGTGTAAGCCCTGTCAGCGCTCCTTTCCCTGGATGAATGACATGCAGGCCAAATATGGCGAGCAAGGCTTTACCGTTGTTGCCATAAACCTTGATAGTGAGCGCCGGTTAGCTGATGAATTCTTGCGTAAGCTGCCTGCTCACTTTCCGGTCGCTTTCGACCCACAGGGCAACTCTGCCCAAACATACAAGCTCAAAGGCATGCCTACCAGTTATCTGATTGATAAAACGGGGCAATTACGTATTGCCCATCAAGGCTTTCACATTGAGAAACAAGCCAGCTATGAGCAGGAAATTCAGGGCCTGTTGGCCGAATAGGAGTGCAGCATGAAACGAAAATTATTAGCTATTCTGGCCGTCGCGGGCGTTCTTCAGTTAAGCGGTTGTGCCTCTCTGGGTGTGCAGCCCTGGGAACGTGATCTACTGGCTAAAGATGAAATGGCTCTGGGCGCGGAAGGCGTCGATTTAGGCCTTGATGATCACATTTATTTTAGTAAGGAAGCCACCAGTGGTGGGCGTTCATTTGCCGGAGGCGGCTGCGGATGCAACTAAAAAATAAAGGAACAGTGGCGACGGCACTGGCAGGCGCAGCCTGTGCATTATTAGGTTCTCCTGCGGCGCAGGCCGAAGAGGAAATGCTTAAAGACTGGCAGTTTGATACGGCTATTTTATATTACGGAGAAACCGACCGGGTCAGTCTTGCTGAGGGCGTTATTAACGCCACCAAAACCAATGATGACGACAGTATCTTTAACGTTAAACTGGTGCTCGACACCCTTACCGGTGCGTCGGCCAATGGCGCCGTGGCTCAGCCTTACGCGCAAACGTTCTCGCGTCCGTCAGGTAAAGATGGCTACGTAGTGAAAGCCGGAGAAACGCCGCTTGATGATACGTTCCGGGATACCCGCGTACAGGTGTCGAGTTCTTGGATGCAGCCCTTTGCTGATTCGTGGCGTGCAACCGGGGCCGTCAACGTCTCCAACGAGTATGACTACATGTCTCTGGGGCTGAGTGGGCTACTGGAAAAAGATTTATTTATGCGTAACACCACGTTATCTGCAGGCTTGTCGTTCCAGTTTGATTCTATCGACCCGGTCGGTGGTACACCTGGTGCTTTAACCAGCATGCTGACACCTACTTATATTGGTGACGACAACGAGGAAGGTGAAGACGAATTTGAGTGGGATGATGATTACGAAGAAGGGGAAAATAAAACCGGCTCAGAATCTAAAACCACTACCGATTTACTGGTTGGTGTAACCCAGGTGATTAATCGCCGAATGCTAATGCAGTTTAATTACGGCCTGAGTGTGGTCGACGGGTACATGACAGACCCGTATAAATTGCTAAGCGTGGTAGATAACGCCGGTATAACCCAGGATGTGGTGTACGAAGGTCGTCCGGATTCGCGGACCAAACACAGTTTCTTTGTGCAGACCAAATATGCACTGGATAGTGGTGTGGTAGATGTGTCCTACCGGTATGCCACCGATGACTGGGAAATTGATTCACACACCATTGATTCACGCTTTCGCTTTAACTTAGGTGATAACAATTATATTCAGCCCCATTTACGCTACTACCAGCAAAGCGCGGCAGAATTTTATCGCCCTTTCCTTAACCAGGCCGATCCGCTGCCAATGTATGCCAGCGCTGATTATCGGGTTGGAGAAATGACTGCTTATACCCTGGGCTTGAAGTACGGGCATAAAATGGAAAACGGCCATGAATGGGCAGTCCGTGCTGAGTATTATCAGCAGGATCCGAAAAACGCCGGTTTTGACGAGCCGGGCGTGCTGGCCGATTTAGACCTTTACCCCAGTGTCAAAGCCGTTATATTACAGTTTAACTACCATTTCTAAGGCAATCAGACTGTACTAATGGCCGCTAATCAAGCCAACACCGGCAGTGCTGCCTCCACCGCAGAACTGCCGGTATCCATTCAACCGCGGGACGGGTTTATGCTGGGGACCTTCGAGGCAATGGCCAGCCCCTGCGAAATACTTATTGAAACCACCGATAGTGAACTGGCCCGACGCATTACCCGGATGGCCTGTAATGAAGCGAAGCGGATCGAGCACAAGTACAGCCGTTACCGGCCAGACAGTGTGATAAGCGCAATCAATAACAGTCAGGGACAGCCGGTCAATATTGATCAGGAAACCTTGCGGTTATTAAGCTTCGCCAATACCTGTTACCAGCTCAGTGAGGGCATGTTTGATATTACCTCGGGTGTGTTAGGTAAGGTCTGGCATTTCGACGGCTCTGATCGTTTGCCCGATAAAGCCGACATTGACGCAGTGTTATCGCTGATTGGCTGGCACCGAGTTGCCCTTAGTCCACAAACAGTGACTCTGCCTGCGGGCATGCAGTTGGATGTTGGCGGCATTGGTAAAGAGTATGCGGTGGATTGTGTGGCCGCGTTAGTGTCTGAGCAGGTGCCTGAGGTATCGGTTGTGGTTAACTTTGGTGGTGACATTCAGGTCAGCCGTCGCCGGCTTAACGACCAGCCCTGGTATATCGGCATTGAAAATCCACTGAAGGAAGAACAGGGCGAAACTCTGGTTAAAATTTATCAGGGCGGACTGGCCACCAGTGGCGATGCACGTCGATATCTTCTGCATAACGGCAAGCGCTACAGTCATATTCTAAATCCTAACACCGGTTACCCTATTGAACTGCCGCCCCGCTCAGTAACTGTGGCTGCTGAATCCTGTACCCAGGCTGGCTTGCTGGCTACGCTGGCTATGTTACAGGGACAAAATGCGGAAGGCTTTTTAACCGAGCAGGGCTTAACCCACTGGGTGTATCGCTAAAAAGAAAGGAGCGCGAAGCTCCTTTCAGTGTACTTAGATTTGGCCGGTGCTTACTTAGCGTGCAGAGGACACATACACGATGATGGGGTCATCTGAGTTGCTGGTTTGCGCCAGGTCATTTATTGTTACCGATGGCTTGGCTTTATTGCCATAAGCGCTGCGGTTGTTAAGGTAAACAAACGTATCCTGGGCCTGGTATTTATGCGCGAATTTCGCCACCGACATATCGTTACAGGAAATGCGGTTGATATTCTTTCGCACGGCATCGCCCATTCCCATCCGGAACAGTCGACCTTTCATAGTCTCTAAGTCGTTGTTAACTGCGCTAACGCAAAGTTTCGTTTCCGGGCTATTGTCGGCTGCGACAAACTGATAGTCCTGTGCCTTGATCTGGCTGGAAACAGATAGCGCGGCTATCACTCCAGCTAATTTGAAGTAGTTCATTATTTATCTCCAACATAAAAAAAATTCCAATCTAGGATAGGCACCTTCGCATCCTGTTTTATGTTGTTACATCGATAGGCAAAGTTAATGCGTAAGGTACTCACCAGAGCAACTCCTTTTGCTTCTTTAGACTATAGTTGTAAAAATATTGTAAATAAAGTGTTTAGTGGCAGATAACCGGCCACTCGTCTGATAGGAGCGGATACCGCATTAAAAACGGGGGAAATTTAACCGATTCGAAAGGGTTATCTTGTACTAATTGATTACAAGAATAAAAACATTTAAGCAAGATACTTACACAAACAAATTTTGCTTCGAGAGTCTGGAGCGCGGTATATTCATAAAGAAATAGCGCTAAAATTAAATGCTAAAGATAAATTCCCCAAAAGAGAAATGATAGCTCACGAGAAAAAACGTTCAGCACTTTTAATACCGCGCCATTGTATGGGAATGTTTGTAATAAGAACTACTGCTATTAGAAGCCCCGCGGAAAGAATAATTTGAGTATTGCCTTTTCTATCCGGGTAAGATTAAAGCGAGCATAATCAGATACACACTCAGAAAATAGGTAAATACTCGTCCAGATACATAATATCGTTAAACTCAGGAGTGTAAAAGAATAGCGATAGCCTATCGACCCAAGGGGAGAAATATTCTCTGCCTTGAATTTTCATGAAAATCCTTTTTTATATAGTATATCGAGTAAAATACTCATGAGAAGCTTACTGCGATAATATCATCATAGAACCGTTAAACAGATGAACAAAGAGAATTAGTCATAACTGAGGTAGTCAAAACTTCTGGAAGTTCACTAATCATAAGTATTGGTTATCTGTTAGTTCGGTGAAGCCTGAAAAATGATCGACGTAGATGGTGTTGATTGTTTGACCATGTTTCTCTGTTTAAATCCTGCTAGGGAAAATAGCCCGCTTTCCGCCTGCGCAAATTGAGCAAGCCAGCAGTGCTCAGCAGACTATTCGAGTGGCCATTGAGAAAGCCAGCGGACGTCAGGTAGCTTGCCTTGACTGCTTTAGTGACTAGTTTGCGGGGCGGCCGTAGATTTGCTCAGCGCGGTTGAATAACACCCAGGACGTTAAAATGTACTTATGTTCACTTACTGGTACCTGACCACGATGGGTGTGAGTAAAATAAGCTGGCGCTATTACCATCCGCCCGGCCCTGGGCTGAATGGATTTATCCTGATAGTAAAAATCGGTACTGCCGCCTTCCCGGACATCGTTAAGATAAAACATAAACAGCAATATGCGATGCAGGGGCTCATTGTGCGGTACCTGAGGAAAGACTTCAGAGTGCCAGTAGGGATATCCGCCATGGCCTTTTTCGTATCGCTGGGCGTTGATTTCGCCTGTGCGAAAAAGGTGGCGCATCAAACCGGGTAGCGCGGGTATCCCTATCTCTGCAAAGTTTTCGGCAGTCAGTTTAACCGGCTGGCCGGTTTGTGGATCGGGCAGGGTCAGCCCCAGCGGACCAACGATGGCAAAGTAGTATTTTTTCAGGTAATCGTGGACGGCACTGGCAACGGTTTGCATTACCTGCGCTTTCATGGGGGCAAATTCACTGGCCTGACTGAACGAGATATCCAGTGAGCGCTTTTTATCGGTATCGACTCCACCGCCAGTGCGACCAGGTTGTAAGTGCTTACTACTATCAAAGGCTTCGATAATCTGCTGGCATGTTTCAGGTGCTAAGGCATTGTCGATGACTTCAATAAAATCTGTACTCACGCCTGTTCCTCCGGGGGCAGTAAATGCGTTGTAAGACCTGCTTTGAGGTTGTCAGGTAGCGGTTCGGACTTACCGGTCTGGTAATTAAAGTAGACCTGCACAGACGTGCCGGAAGCACAGCGTTTGCCGTTCTGCCAGACCTCCTGATAGGTCTCAAATGAACTGTTACCAACACGCTTGATCCAGGTTTTTAGCTGTACAGGTGTGCCATAAAAAATCTGCGCGTAAAAATCCACGCTGTAATTGGCCAGTATCAGTGACCAGGTGTCCATGGAAAGCTCTGGCATAACAATCTGGTACAAAGGTGTTCGGGCTTCCTCGAACCATACTACCAGTACGGTATTGCCAATATGACCGGCGCCGTCGGTTTCACTCAGGCGCGGGTGTAAGTCCATTTCAAACATGCTTCACCTATTTCAGCATGGGTTTTAAGAACCGCCCGGTATGGGAGACATCACTGTTGGCCACTTCTTCCGGCGTGCCTTCAGCAATAATCTGACCGCCTCCGGAACCGCCTTCCGGCCCCAGGTCAACAATGTAATCAGCGGTCTTGATGACATCCAGGTTATGCTCAATGACCACTACGGTATTGCCGTGATCCCGCAGGCGATGCAACACGGCCAGTAGCTGTTTAATGTCATGGAAGTGCAGGCCGGTAGTCGGCTCATCCAGAATATACAGGGTCTGGCCGGTATCCCGTTTCGAGAGCTCTTTAGCCAGTTTGACCCGCTGTGCTTCACCGCCCGATAGGGTGGTGGCTGACTGGCCGAGGCGCACATAAGACAATCCAACATCCATCAGGGTTTGCAGTTTGCGGGCAATGGCCGGAATAGCGTCGAAGAAATGCCGGGCATCTTCAATGGTCATTTCCAGCACTTCATGGATATTTTTGTCTTTAAATTTAATTTCCAGGGTTTCGCGGTTATAGCGCTTGCCCTTACACACATCGCACGGTACATACACGTCGGGTAAAAAGTGCATTTCTACCTTAATTACACCATCGCCCTGACAGGCTTCACAACGTCCGCCTTTCACGTTAAAGCTGAAGCGACCTGGCTTATAGCCCCGAGAGCGTGCTTCCTGAGTACCAGAGAAAATCTCCCGAATCGGGGTGAAAATGCCCGCATAGGTTGCCGGGTTAGAGCGCGGTGTGCGGCCAATGGGTGACTGGTCGATATCCACTACCTTATCGAGCAGCTCCAGGCCTTTCATTGATTTATACGGCGCAGGTTCGCTGGTGGTAGCTTTATTTAACTCGCGCTGGGCTATCTTATAAAACGTATCGTTGACCAGGGTCGACTTACCAGAGCCTGATACACCGGTGATACAGGTCATAACGCCAGTTGGTACCCGCAGCGTTACGTCTTTAAGGTTGTTGCCGGTAGCGCCGGCAAGTTCCAGCCACTGCTCGTCCTTGGCCGGATTTCGCACTGCCGGGATGTCTATTTTCTCTTTGCCGGATAAATATTTACCGGTAAGCGATTTATCGTTATTTACGATGTCCTCAAGGCTGCCCTGAGCAATGATCTCGCCACCATGAACACCGGCACCGGGGCCAATATCAATAATGAAGTCGGCATCGCGGATGGCATCTTCGTCGTGTTCTACCACCAGTACGGTATTACCCAGATCGCGCAGGTGGGTCAGGGTTTTCAGCAGCCGTTCGTTATCGCGCTGGTGCAGGCCAATAGACGGCTCATCCAGTACGTACATAACACCTACCAGGCCCGCACCAATCTGACTGGCCAGACGTATACGCTGGGCTTCACCACCGGATAAGGTTTCTGCACTGCGTGAGAGGCTAAGGTAGTTGAGCCCGACATTCACCAGAAAGCGCAGGCGATCGAGAATTTCTTTGAGTATCTTATCGGCAATTTGTGCACGCTGGCCGGAGAGCTCAAGATTTTCAAAAAAATCAAATGCACCGGCAATCGACATGTCGGCCACAGTAGGCAGGTTAGTCTGACCAATAAAAACATGCCGGGCCTCGGTACGTAAACGGGTGCCGCCACAGCTATTACAGGGCTGCTGACTGAGGAATTTAGACAGTTCCTCGCGCACCGTATTCGACTCGGTCTCGCGATAGCGACGCTCCATGTTAGGAATGATCCCTTCAAACGGATGCTTGCGTTCCATGATATCGCCGCGGTCGTTTATGTAGCGGAAATTGATGGATTTTCCCTTCGAGCCATACAACACGATGTCGCGAAATTCTTTGCTTAACTCGCCAAAAGGCGCTGTGAGACTGAATTCATAATGATCGGCCACGGCCTGGAGCATCTGGAAATAGTAATAACTGCGTTTATCCCATCCGCGAATAGCGCCGCCCGACAGACTAAGTTCATCATTTACCACAACTTTGAAAGGGTCAAAGAATTGCTTGGTACCCAAACCATCGCAGGTACCACAAGCACCAGCCGGGTTGTTAAACGAGAACATGCGAGGTTCAAGTTCGCTAATACTGTAGCCGCAGTGGGGGCAGGCAAAATTTGCCGAAAACACAATTTCCGGCTCGCTGGCGTCATCCATATAGGCGACTTTAGCGTTACCGTTGGCCAGCTGGAGCGCCGTTTCGAATGATTCAGCCAGACGCAACTGCAAATCATCGCGAACTTTAAAGCGGTCAATGACCACTTCAATGGTATGTTTTTTATGTAAATCCAGTTCGGGGGGATCCGACAAGTCACACACTTCGCCATCGATACGGGCGCGGATATAACCCTGAGCAGCCAGTGACTGCAGGGTTTTAACGTGTTCACCTTTACGATCCTGCACGATAGGAGCAAGCAGCATAAGCTTGGTGCCTTCAGGCATTGCCAGCACCTTGTCGACCATTTGCGAGATAGTCTGGGCGTCCAGCGGTACATCGTGATCCGGACAGCGTGGCGTCCCCACTCTGGCGAACATCAAACGCAGGTAATCGTAAATTTCAGTGATGGTGCCCACCGTTGAACGGGGGTTGTGCGAGGTGGATTTCTGTTCAATCGAAATCGCCGGCGATAAACCCTCAATGTGGTCTACATCGGGCTTTTCCATCATCGATAAAAACTGGCGTGCATAGGCAGATAAAGATTCTACATAACGACGCTGACCTTCAGCGTAGAGCGTATCAAATGCCAGAGAAGATTTACCCGAACCCGATAAACCGGTGATCACCACCAGTTTGTCGCGGGGAATGGTGATATCGATGTTTTTGAGATTGTGCGTGCGAGCACCGCGAACTTCTATTTTATCCATTCGAACCAGTTCAGAATACAAAAGAAACAGTATGCCATATACCCGTGTCACGGGTATATGGCTATGAAGGTATGAATATGGTCTATCAGGCGTTTAAGATCAGTGAGCCCCCAAGCATTAGCACTATCGGGCGAATTTTGTACAATGCATAACTGGCTCTAGGGACAGGCGGCCAAGTTATGCTACAATTCGCGCCCGTTTTAACCCCCCATAACAGAGAAGAAAGTACCTTGAACGCCATTGAAGTCCGAGCCGCATTAACGCTTGCCGCTGTTTACGTACTGAGAATGCTAGGGTTATTTATGGTCATGCCGGTGCTGGCTGTGGCTGCAACAGAATTCAGTGATTACTCTGTGATGTTGGTGGGGGTAGCCATTGGCGGGTATGGTTTAACTCAGGCGGCACTGCAAATTCCCATGGGCATGCTTTCCGATAAATGGGGACGCAAGCCGGTCATTTTACTCGGGCTTTCCGTGTTCGCTCTGGGCAGCATCATCGCGGCTATGGCCGATTCAATGATGTGGCTGATCGCCGGGCGAATTTTACAGGGCGCGGGCGCTATCGCCGGCGCTATTATGGCACTGGCGACGGACGTTACGAGGGAGCAACAGCGCGCCAAAGTGATGGCGATTATTGGCATTGCTATCGGTTTTTCGTTTTATATTGCGGTGGTGATAGGGCCCTTGATTGCTGAAAGCTGGGGCCTGGCCGGTGTGTTCTGGGTAACAGGTATTCTGGCGTTATGTTGTTTACCACTGGTGAAATGGGCCGTGCCTGACAGCCCTAAACAATTTAACGCCGACACGCTACCCCGCGTTGATCAGGTGTGGCAGTTGTTTACCTCGCGGGATTTATGGCGCTTAAATGTCAGTGTCATGCTGTTGCACATGATGATCACCTTATTGTTTGTGCAAGTGCCATCCACGTTGGTAACACTGGGCATGCCGCTGGACAATCACTGGACCCTCTACCTGCCGGTATTACTGATTTCGGTATTTTTACTGGCCATGATGATGCGAAGCAGTCGTGGTCGCACACCGCGCTCCATGCTAATTGCCGCTGTAGTAATGCTCGGCAGTGCCTTTGCATTACTGCCCTCTGCCGGGCAAAGCTGGTGGCTAATGGGCGCCGGACTGCTGATATTTTTTACTGGCTTTAACTATCTTGAAGCGAATTTTCCAGCGTTATTATCCACTATCGCTCCGGCTGGACAGAAGGGCACCGCGATGGGGATCTACGCCAGCTTTCAGTTTTTTGGGGCTTTTCTGGGCGGTATTCTTTCTGGTGTCGTAACCGAACAGGCGGGCCCGACATCGGCCTATTACACCGGTGCGGTGATTGCCGTGATCTGGTGTGTGATTGTGGCGGGCATTCGGGCCGGAGAAAAACTCAAGCGTGTGGCGCTGGCAGTGCCGGATACAACTCAGCCGGCAGCCACTCAGCTGACACAACTGGCCGGACTAAAAGGCGTGGTGGATTATGTTTATGATGCCAGTCAGAATCAACTGTACCTGAAGGTCGATGGCGAGTTTGACGAGCTCAATGCGAGGGCGCTGATAAGGCAGTGGGGCTAAGCCACTGCCTGGTATGCCACTGATATAGGGTGACTAATTAGCGGGCGCAGGCCGAACATGAAATACGCCCACTTCGGCATTGGTGACTTCTACTTCCGTGCCGGCAGCAATGGCGGTATCGCATTGTACTGACCAGGTGATACCCGAGTACTTATGGGTGCCGGGTGCATCGGGAGCGATAGCTTCATTAAGGCGAAAGCGTAAGCCATTAAAATCACCGTTCACGGTTTTCTTCTCAACCTGTTGCTGCATTTGTTTAAGCGGTTTATACAACACCAGTGCTATGAGAGCGGTTAACACCGCGCAGCTGAAAAAAGCGTTGATATACGTAGCTTCCAGTGCGCCGGTGTAAAAAATAGCCGCGGTGATTAGCGCTGCTAAGCCGACAAAAAACAATACAAAGGTGGCAAAACCCAGTACCGCTACTTCAATAATTAACAACAGTAAACCGGTAACGGCCAGTACTGTGGTGACATTTGCATATATCCAGTCCATAGCGTTTAGTCTTTGTTGTTCATTTTATTAATGATAGCCATCGCCTGGGTAACCAGGCTGGCAGCTTCAGTATTACCATCGGGTAGCAACACAATGGAAGACTCTTTGGCAATCGCCTGTTTGGCTTCAATAGCTTTGGTGGCAAGGTCGAGCTGAATGGCTTTCTGGCCTTCTTCAGTATCGGCGGCTTCACCCACTTTTCGCAGTGCTTCGGCCTGGGCTGCCGCTACCGCCAGAATCGCCTGGGCCTCACCTTCGGCTTTGAGTACCTGTTCGGCTTTATCGGCTTCTGCAGCCAGTACCACTGACTGTTTAGCACCTTCAGCACGGTTAATAGCGGCCTGACGATCACCCTCTGACTCGAGGATTTGAGCCCGTTTCACCCGCTCAGCTTTCATCTGTGCTTCCATGGCTTCCATCACTGAGTTAGGCGGCACGATGTCTTTAATTTCATAACGCAGTACCTGTATGCCCCAGGGACCACTGGCATCGTTAATGGAGGTGACGATATTGGTATTTAACTGGTCGCGTTCTTCGAACGTTTTATCCAGTTCCATCTTACCGAGTTCTGAACGCATAGTCGTTTGCGCAAGTTGGGTGACGGCAAATACGTAATTATCCACACCATAGGTGGCTTTATACGGGTCCAGTACGCGGAAATACAGCACACCGTCGACGTGAAGTGAAATGTTGTCTTTGGTAATGGCGCTTTGTTCGGGGACATCAACCGCTTGCTCTTTCAGTGAGCGGTCGGCAGCAATTCGATCGATAAAGGGCACAATAAAGTTCAGGCCAGCCTCTTTAGTTGACTGGTATTTGCCAAAACGTTCAACCAAATAAGCGCGGTTCTGGGGAACAAACTTGATGGATGATTTAAGTAAAATCACCACCAGGACAAGAATAAACAGTTGTGGAGTGAGAATATAGTCCAGTAATACTTCCATGATTTACAGCCTCTATCTATTTTGACTTATGGAGCTTAACCCAATCGAGGCAAGCTGGGTACTGGCTAATTGTATCAAGGCGTAACAACCGTGCTTTGGTTCAGGCGTCCTTGACCTGTAGCAGGTCCCATTTATTGCCGTATAGATCTTCAAAAATCGCCACGGTGCCGTAGTCCTCATCCCTTGGACTTTCGACAAATTCTACGCCCTGGCTTTGCATAAATTCGTAATCACGCCAAAAATCGTTGGTTTGCAGGACGAAGAGTACCTGGTCGCCGGCCTGATTGCCGACGGCAATTTTATCCATTCTTGAGCGGGCCAGGTTGAGCATGATGCCCGTGGTGGACAATCCGGGAGGATGCAGTAATACCCAGCGTAAACCGTCTTTATGTTTTTCGTTAGCGATGAGCGTAAAATTGAGCACCCCGGTAAAATATGTGATAGCTTCATCGTAGTCATCAACCAGAATGCCAACAGCATTCAGGCTTTGTATGCGATCTGTCATAACAATGTGCTCCGAAACGTAACAGGCCCATAATAACGTGACAGATTTACCCCAATATAACCAGACTTAGCCCTGAAAATGTGTTCATAAGCAGGGATTTGTTAATGATTAGTGTATTGAGGCTTCTTTTTTTTAACTTATAGGTTGTGTTAGACCACCAGTTCAATTTATTATTTATAATATAATAGTAATAAAGGGTCTTTACACTCATGTCAGTATCAACTCAAGTCGCTGCTAATGCTATTCGTATGCTCGCAGTGGAAGCAATTCAAAAAGCCAAGTCTGGTCATCCCGGTGCGCCTATGGGTATGGCAGACATTGCTACCGTACTGTGGCAGCAATTCTTGCAGCATAACCCGGCCAATCCTAACTGGGCTAACCGTGACCGCTTTGTATTGTCTAACGGCCATGCATCCATGCTGCAGTATGCTCTTCTGCACCTGAGCGGCTATGACCTGCCCATTGAAGAACTTAAACAGTTCCGTCAGTTACATTCAAAAACGCCGGGTCACCCTGAGTATGGTTACACCGTAGGTGTGGAAACAACGACCGGCCCACTGGGCGCAGGTGTTGCTAACGCCGTGGGTATGGCTATTGCCGAGAAGACTCTGGCCGGGCAATTCAACCGTGATGATTTCGATATCGTTAATCATTTCACCTATTGCTTCCTGGGCGACGGCTGTCTGATGGAGGGGATTTCTCACGAAGCCTGTTCACTGGCCGGCACTCTGAAGCTGGGCAAACTGATTGCCTTCTGGGATGACAACGGTATTTCTATCGACGGCCATGTAGAAGGCTGGTTTACCGACAACACGCCGATGCGTTTTGAGTCTTATGGCTGGCACGTTATCAAAGGCGTTGACGGTCACGATGAAGCCGCTCTGCAGGCTGCCATTGAAGAAGCGCAGTCGGTTACCGACAAACCAACGCTGATCTGCTGTAAAACCGTGATTGGCTTTGGTTCACCAAACAAATCAGGCAGTCACGACTGCCACGGCGCGCCGCTGGGCGACGATGAAATTGCCGAGGTGCGTAAGCAACTTAACTGGTCGCACGGCCCGTTTGAAGTGCCGGAAGATATCTACGCTAAGTGGAATGCCAAAGAAAAAGGCACTTCCGCTGAGCAACAGTGGGACGCTAAGTTTGCTGAATATGCGGCTGCTTACCCGCAACTGGCAGCTGAGTTTGAACGCCGCGTCATTAAGCAGCAGGTGCCTGCTGAACTGAACGATAAGGCTGATACTTATATTCGTCAGTGCCAGGCTGAAATGAAAGACATGGCAACCCGTAAAGCTTCGCAAAACGCGATTGGCTTTTTCGCTGGACAGCTGCCTGAAATTATTGGCGGCAGTGCTGATCTGGCCGGTTCAAACCTGACTCTGTGGCCACAAGCAAAAGGTATTCAGGACGATGCGGCCGGGAACTACGTGTTTTACGGCGTGCGCGAGTTTGGCATGAGCGCCATTATGAATGGTATTGCGCTGCACGGTGGCTTTATTCCGTTTGGTGCAACCTTCCTGATGTTTATGGAGTATGCCCGTAACGCCGTGCGCATGGCGTCGCTGATGAAGGCCAAGTCGATTTTTGTTTATACCCATGACTCTATTGGTCAGGGTGAAGACGGTCCGACTCACCAACCTATTGAACAGCTGGCTAACCTGCGGTTAACTCCCAACCTGACTACCTGGCGTCCCTGTGATGCGGTTGAAGCGGCTGAGTCATGGCGTCAGGCGCTCACCAAAGAAGCCGGTCCAAGTGCGTTGGTGTTTACCCGTCAGGGCACCAAAACCATGGCCCGTAGCGAAAGTCAGTTAGCCGATATGGCCAAAGGCGGTTATGTACTGAAAGACTGCGCTGGCACCCCTCAACTGGTGCTGATTGCGACGGGGTCTGAAGTGTCGCTGGCCGTTGATGCCGCCGCTAAGCTTGCTGAGAACGGCGTGGCAGTGCGAGTGGTTTCGATGCCAAGTACGGAACAGTTTGATGATCAGGATGCGGCGTATAAGCAGTCTGTGTTGCCCACCGGTGTGCCTAAACTGGCAATTGAAGCGGCCCACACTGACTTCTGGTACAAGTACGTAGGTACCGACGGTGATGTGGTAGGTATGCAAACCTTCGGTGAGTCAGCCCCGGGCGGCGTACTACTGGAACACTTCGGTTTCACAGTAGAAAACGTCGTATCCAAAGCAACCGCACTGCTCAAGTAGAAACCAGTCATCCCGGCCTCCGAGCCGGGACCATCAAACCATCTGGCTACTTCAAAAAGAAGTCCGTCATCCCGGCCCCCGAGCCGGGATCTCCGGAACAGGCTGGCTAATTCATACAGTCTGCTTTTTTAATCAATACCTCTATGCACGGAGATCCCGGATATTTGCTGCGCAAATTCCGGGATGACGGGGAAGGTTGTTTGTAGCGTTTATGACAAACGGGCAATACCTATTAGTTCATCCCAGTCGTAGAACCGGGACCACCAAGTTGTCAGGCTAATTCAAAAGAAGTCCGTCATCCGGCCTCCGAGCCGGTATCTCCCGATAGCGCCTAATAAACTTAGACAACCTTTTCAGGAGATCCCCGCTCAAAAGCGTGCGGGGATGACGTAGGAGGTGTGTGCGGGGATGACGTAGGAGGTGTGTGCGGGGATGACGTAGTAGGTGTGTGCAGGGATGACGTAGGATGCGTCTGCCTGATGATGGGTAGACGTGAACACGGTCGCGTTAGCGCTTTTTAGCTTTTTATTTGGTTCTTTGTATCGCGAAATACTGTTACCGGGCAGAACAAGTAAAAGCGTAGAGACATCATGGATGATGGCTCCGGTCAGGAGGGCAGGACGCCCTCTCTGACCGATAGGTTTTACCTGCCCGGTGACAGTATGCACCTTCGAGATTAAAGAACTGGAAGGTTTCCAAAGGGGAGCCACCTCCCCTTTGGGTGCAGTCGGCACCCCGACAAGATGTGGAGACTGCTAGCAGTATCAATCAGTATTTTTATAATGAGTAAACCTGTTTAGGAGCTCCCGGATTGTTTATTGGAAACTTCCGATGTGTAGCCCCAGAGCAGTGCTCTCCCGATAGCGCCTAATAAACTTAGACAATCTTTTCAGGAGATCCCCGCTCAAAAGCGTGCGGGGATGACGGAGGATGTAGCCGCGGGGATTACGGAAGAGGTGTCTGCGGAGATGACGTAAGGGGTGTTTATTTTTTAATCACATTCAACTGATGCATATCAATGTTAACTACCGTCAATACCGCTACAGTTGTACCCCTGCCTTAACTTTGTTATATCTAAAAGAGACCCTGCAACCAAAATAAAAACAATAAGTTCAGCGTTGCCTTTAGAAAAGTTTTCTAACTTAATTTTCAACCGTTCACGGAGGAAAAGGCAATGGCCATTTCTGTCGAAACCTTAGCGAAATACGGCATCAACGATGCCTCAGAAATTATTTATAACCCCAGTTACGAGCAATTATTTGCCGAGGAAACCCGTGATGATCTAACCGGTTATGAGCGTGGTGTGGTTACCGAATCCGGTGCCGTGGCAGTGAGCACCGGTGTTTTCACCGGTCGCTCACCGAAAGACAAATACATTGTTGAAGACGAAGTCAGTAAAGAGCATATGTGGTGGGACAGCAAAGCTGCCCGTAACGATAACAAACCCATCAGCCCGGAAGTTTGGGCCGACCTCAAAGCCCTGGTAGGTACACAGTTATCCGGCAAGCGTTTGTTTGTGGTTGATACATTTTGCGGTGCCAATGAAAGCTCTCGTTTGAAAGTCCGGTTTGTTATGGAAGTAGCCTGGCAGGCGCATTTCGTTAAAAACATGTTTATCCGGCCGACAGAAGAAGAACTGGCGAATTTTGGTGAACCGGATTTTGTTGTCCTTAACGGCTCAAAAACCAGTAACCCTAAATGGCAGGAACACGGCATGAACTCGGAAGTGTTTACCGTGTTTAACATGACCGAAAAAATGCAGGTAATTGGTGGTACCTGGTACGGCGGCGAAATGAAGAAAGGGATGTTCGCCATGATGAACTATTACCTGCCGCTGAACAATATGGCGTCTATGCATTGCTCTGCCAACATGGGCGAAGATGGCGACGTGGCAATTTTCTTTGGCTTGTCCGGCACCGGCAAAACAACGCTGTCTACCGATCCTCACCGCCGTTTAATTGGTGATGATGAGCACGGCTGGGATGAAAACGGCGTATTCAATTTTGAGGGTGGCTGTTACGCCAAAACCATCAATTTGGATCCTGAAAGCGAGCCTGACATCTATCACGCCATTCGCCGCGATGCGCTGCTGGAGAATGTGACCGTTGATGATAACGGGGTAGTGGATTACGACGATAATTCCGTTACCGAAAACACCCGTGTGTCTTATCCCATTAACCATATTGAAAATATTGTTAAGCCTGTTTCAAAAGGCGGCCATGCTAAAAAAGTGATTTTCTTAACCGCGGATGCGTTTGGCGTTTTACCGCCGGTGTCAAAGCTTGACCCGGCGCAAACTCAGTATCACTTCCTGTCTGGATTCACCGCTAAACTGGCGGGCACTGAGCGTGGTATTACTGAGCCAACCCCCACTTTCTCTGCGTGTTTTGGTAAGGCTTTCTTAACCCTTCACCCAACCAAGTATGGCGAAGAGCTAGTGGCCAAAATGGATGCCGTAGGCGCTCAGGCTTATCTGGTGAATACCGGCTGGAACGGCACGGGTAAACGGATTTCCATCAAAGATACCCGCGCTATTATCGACCGGATTCTGGACGGTTCTATTGAAGAGGCGGAGTGTCATACATTGCCTATTTTCAATCTGCAGGTACCTTCAGCATTACCGGGAGTTGACCCGGATATTCTGGATCCTCGCGATACTTATGAGAGTGCGGATGAGTGGTTCGAGAAGGCTACCAAACTGGCTGAACTGTTCATTGATAACTTTGAGCAGTTTGCGGTTAACGATAAAGGTCGGGCGCTGGTGAAAGCTGGTCCGCAGCTTGAAGCCGTTGCCGAACAGGCGTAAGCCAATGAATGAAGTAAAAGGCCGCTGATTAAGCGGCCTTTTGTTTTTTAGTACTGCCAGTTTACCGACAACATATAGTTACGCGGCGCGCCGTAATACCCTTGCTCCCAGTAGAGCGACTTCAGGTATTTTTCGTCAGTCACATTATTCACGTTAGCAATAATGGTAATACTGTCGTTAACCGTGTAACTGGCCATCATGTTCACCAGGGCGTAGGCATCCTGTTCAATCACGATGTCCTGACCGGCGTTAGCATAGGCTGCAGGCACCTGACCCACGTTACGCGAGGTAGCTTCCTGCCAGCGAACAGACGTACCGACTTTCAGTGCCGGTAATGTCTCAAACTGATAGGTGGCATTAATATTTACCAGTTTTTCCGGCGTGTAATCGGCAACAAGCTGGTCGCCATCGAGATCGAAAATGGTCAGGCCCAGGCTGGTTTGCAGGCCAGGCAGAATTTCACCGGCCAGGTCGACTTCCCAGCCTTTTGAGCTCAACCCGTCAGCCTCTCGGTATACCTGCTCTTCCACCCCGGATACCGGATTGGCGGCAAAGCCGTCGGCGACTGCCACATTGACCTGATCAATATCGAAATACGCCACGGTAAGCAGGGCATTACCGTCCATTAATGACGCTTTTACGCCTAACTCTTTTGATTCACCGGTAATCGGATCCAGGCGGTTAAAATTGGCATCCCGTTCGGTTTGCGGGGTAAATACCTCGGTGTAGCTGAAGTAGGTATTGATGTCGTCATTAATGGCGTAAACCAAACCACCGTAGGGAACAAACGCGTTTTCATCAAGCGTCTCGTCGATGCCATAAGAGGTACCGGAAACTTCAACCTGGTTAAAGCGCCCACCGGCTAACAGTGAAAGACTGTCAGTCAGCGCAAAGTTACCGCCAAAATAGAATGCGGTTTGTTCTTCCTCAACGTCACTGCCCGTGGCACCGTCGGTAAATTCCGGGTAGGGCGTGTTACCGGTCCATTCTTCCATAGCGGGCAGCAGCGGAAAGCCGTTACCGGTATGGAAGTCATAAAGCGAAACATCGGTATAAGCCACCTTGGCGTAGCTGGCCCCCATCATGACCTGATGCGATTGACCAAAGGCGTCGAAATTACCGTTCACATAGACATCGGCGTAATCATGCTCGTCATCCAGCGTGTATTCGCTGCCATAGCCAATCAAACCCAGGCCGGTGTCCGGATCGAGTAAGGTAACGCCGGTCTCCGGATCGCGTGACACATACGTATAGAACAACTGAGTATCTTCGTCGGTTTCAATGTGCGTGTAATCCGCTTTCAGTGACCAGCCTTCGGCCAGTTCCTGCTCAAGAAAGGCAAAATAGCGGGTATCGGTAACATCCCACTGCGACCAGTCAGCAGACGTACTGGTACTGGTGTCGAAATTGGTCGGAGTGCCATCGGCATAATACAGAGTAAGTGCGCCCCACATGTTGCCCTTGGCATCGCTGGTTTGCTGGCTTGCCCCCAGGGTTAGCTGAGTAGTATCCGTGAGGGCCGCACTCAGCACCCCGTACACCACCGTTTTATCTAATTCGTAGCGATCCAGATAGGATTCTTTATCTTCTTTAACCACCACCACGCGGGCGCCTACGGAGTCTGATAAAGGTGCCGAGGCATCAATGTCGAGGCGCTTTGCATTCCAGCTACCCAACTGGGCGCGGGCTGATATCTGAGTGTTCTCGGTGGGCTTTTTGCGCACGTAGTTGATGGTAGCAGAAGGGCTGCCAGTACCGGTCATCAAGCCGTTTGCGCCACGCAAAACCTCAACTCTTTCGTAAATGGCGGTGTCGATGTCGCCGTGCACGTTGCCGCTTAATACGGGTAACCCCAGACCGTCGACCTGAAAATTGGTTACGTCGAAGCCACGTGCCGTGAAGTAAGTCCGGTCGGTTTCGACTTCTTCCACGTTCAGGCCGGTCACGGTATCGAGTACCGCATTAATGTTATTTAACGCGAAATCATCAATCATTTCCTCGCCAATCACGCTGATTGACTGCGGTAAGTCTTTAATGTCGAGGTCCAGCCGCGACAGGCTATCGGCTTGCTTATACAAGTAATTGTTTAAACGCTCGCCACTAACTGTGAGCTTTTCAATATCCTCATCGTCTGGCACCGCGTTTGCGTTGGCAACGCCGGCTGGCAGAGCGATAGCAGTAAACAGGGCAAGACTGATCGCGTTATACTTCATTACTAATCCTAATCTAAATGATAATAGTTATCATTATTATATTCATGAGTTGGCATTATGCAACCATCTCATTGAGAAAATCCTGCAGAGGATTAAACGCGTGATGATGTGGCCTGTGTTTTTCTGGTATTTCCTCGGCCGCCCAAAATGAAATCTCTGTTGGCCTGGCCGATATAAAAAACTACGGCGACGACTTTATTGGTATTGAATACAAGCGCTATTTGTCTGATGTACCGGTGAGCGGACAGCCCTTTCTTATTTCGCCTTACCTGAATAAAACCAACAGTGTTTTTGTCCGTTATTTTGGTGACAGTGCTGTCGACCGGTATGAACTCGGTGGCGAGTGGTTCGTTGACGATAAATGGGTGATCAATTCAAAACTACGCTATGGTGACTTTGACCGCAGCGTGTCTTTTCGTGAAAGATACCTGTACGCCGACTTTGACGCTGGCTACTTCGTTACACCCGAATGGCAGGTGGGCGGTGGGGTAATTTATGAGTATGCCGATGACAGGGTTTACGGTACTCACCGTTCTGCAAACGAAACCACGGCCCGGGTATTTGGTCGCTATACAAACATCACCGCAGGCAGTGGCTGGGATATTAATATGGAGATGATGTTAAATGATTTGGCCAGGGTTGAGCTTGATGCCCGTTATTTCTTTAATCAGCGCTTTAGCGCAGGGCTTTCCTACCTCGCTGAGACAGACAATGATAGCAACGCGTATCCTCGGGACGATATTGCAGAACTAACCGTGGATTACTGGTTTACGCCAGGCTGGCCGATTCAGGCGGGTGCCGGTGCTTACACGTCGGGCGGGATGGCCAGCATAACGCTGGCGACCAGCGTGCGATTCTAGTTAAATAGTGCGTGCGTATCTGCCCGAACAGATGCGCAGCGCTTATTACAGCTTATTGCAGGTTTTGTACATTTATCACGCGGTTGGGAAACAAAGAAGAAGCCATCACTAAAGACATGGCAAAGCCCGGCCCTTCATTGTCGAGTATGCCGGTTGGCAGGTAGTAAAACTGCTGCCCTTCAGCTCCGTACAGTGCGGCATCAATAATCTGCCATTTACCCTTATACCAGACTTCAGTCCAGGCATGACCAAACGCATCGGCTGACTCCGCGTAAGCCGTGATCACCGTGCCAAGGGTTAACCGGGCGGGTAGCCCTAACCCTCTGGCCAGTGCGGTGGTCAGGGTCGCAAATTCAGTACAGTCGCCAGAACGTTGGGTTGCCACGGTCGACGCCAGATTGAAACCATGAATATAGGTCGGCTCACTAATGTACTCACTCACATAGGCGGTGATCGCTTCCAGCTTGTCGGTATCCGTCCGGGTTTTGGTAAACCCGTCAATAAATGCCTGAGTTGCCGGTTCGTCGGTATCAATCACAAAACTGGGCTGCGCATAATTTGCCTGCACCAATCCGGTAAACCGTGGCTGATGATCTAGTGCAACCGCCACGGTGTTATCATTCAGCTGTTCTGTGGTCACACCGCTGTAATTACTCAGATATTTTACCAGCGAAGCGGGTTGGCGGGTCTCTACCTCCAGATAAATGGCGTTCGTTAAGGCGCCGGACTGGCCATCACTCATGGTCAGCGGTATCTCAGCCAGTGAGGGTACTGACTGTGCACTAACGTTTAACGAAAACGTCAGTGCCAGGGTGGTAAGGAGTTTGCTCATGGCATTACCGGCTGGCCTTTGCTGTACACTTTTTCAAGTATCAGCACGGCACCACCCTGGGCAATGGAACCTTTTTCAAAGGAACCATTTTCTGTGGCCAGGTATTTAAGGGTGAGCGGACCCAGGTCAAACTGTAAATTGGCGTCTGGCAATTCGTCGATTTTGGTAAAGGTAACCGGTAAGGCTGAGGTTGGGTCGGCATCCGAAAGCCAGATGTGATAATCGGCAGATGGTGCATCGCTGGCCAGTAGTAGTGCCGTTTCAGTGTAATTACCGAAACTCGACAATAACCAGCTGTTGTATTCCAGAGTCGCGCTGACTTCTTTACCCTGCATTTGGCCTGTTACCTGCCAGGCATCTTCGGCAGAACTGATAGCGAACTGTGAAGCCAGCTGGCCATTTTCAATGGTATATTCCCGAGCGTTAATAAGTGAGCCATCGGGGCGGCTCCATTCCAGTGTTTGCGAATCTGAGCGTGATACCGCTACCTGGTCCACCGGGGTGATCATGGCATCGCGCAACACGGTAGCAATATCGCCGTCCTGATCAATGGTGTGCTTTTCCTGAGAGTAACCCACCGGAATGCCATTAATGGTCATGCGGTAGGTGGCCTCATAGAGTTCAGGTTGCTGATCATTGGCGGTAAATGCCTGGACAAAGCTCGAGAATACGTCGAAGAAAGCTTGTTGATAGCCCATTTCGTTATGCACGCATATTTGCAGACTTTGCTCGGTCTGGCCTGACAGGCCTTTCAAAACGCCGGCGACTTTTTCACCGCCTTCACCTAAGTTGTAAAGCGTGTCTAACTGCAAATATGGCGTGTCGCCAACCATGCCCATATCCAGGCCCAGCGTGAAACGCCCGGATAAGGCTTTTCCGTTAATCTGCTCTGCGCCGCCAAGGCTGTGTTCAACAATGGCATGCAGGGAGTTGGCTGCGCCATCAAATTCTAAAAAGGCATAACATTCCACCGGTGAATCAGAGCCGATATCCATGGTGTAATACCATACGTCGGTGCTACCGCTATCCTGTAACACGGGTTTGCCTTTTACCTGGGCATCAACGTTCAACCGTTCGATTACCATTTTTCCGCTGGTTTCGACACTGGTTTCTCTGGCCATGGATTGTTGGAACCAGTCAGGAAAATCGGCCAGGTTAATCAGGTATTCGGCATTGGCGCTGGCTGATAACGTGGCGGGGAACAGAAAAAGGGCGGCAGACTTTAATAACTTCATAAAGCTCATTCCTTGTTAATGATGGGACATCCTAAAACGAAATTAACATACTCATTTATTGATGGTTTGACCACCTTATTTTTGCGCAGACCCGCGGAGGTTCATCATTGGATTGCGGGAGCTCGTCGCTTGTGGCCTGTATTGTGCGGATTTCGCTATATACTGAAAGCCAATAAAACGAGTGATTTGTGGAGAAATTATGCGCCCTGGATTGGGAATTAAATGCTTGTTACTGTTTTGCGGGGCACTGATAACGTCGGCCTATGCTGAGGCTGAGAAAACCGTAATTGAAGCGCCGCAGGCGTTTATCTCAAACCACACCGGTCAGTTTAATGGCCAGAAAATCACTTACCAGGCAACGGCAGGTGAAACGTATTTGCGTGATTTGCAAGGTGAGCCTAAAGCCAGCATATTTTCATTTGCTTACACCCGCGATAAAGCAAAAGCCGCCAACCGACCTGTGACCTTTGTGTGGAACGGTGGACCAGGCTCTGCATCGGTATGGCTGCATATGAGCGGGTTGGGTCCGGCCTATGCCGAGGTCCCGTCGGATGCCACTCATCCGGGCTTACCGCCCTATTTACCTAAACACTCGGCCAACTCGGTGCTGGATGTGACTGATCTGGTGTTTATTGACCCCGTTGGTACGGGGTTTTCCAGGGCGCTTGGTAAACATGACGGCAAAGCATTTTGGGGGTTAAAAGAAGATGCCCGGTCGATGGCTGAATTTATTCGCACCTGGATGACCGAGAATAACCGTTGGGGCTCGCCTATCTTTATACTCGGTGAGAGCTATGGCACCACACGAGCTGCCTATGTGGCCAATATTCTGCAAAAGGATATGAAGATCAGTATTAACGGGCTGGTGTTTGTTTCACAAGCGCTGGACTATCAGGGGTCATCGCCGTATATCCCTGACAATATCATCTCTTACGTGACTTATGTACCCACCATGGCGGCGGCCGCGTTATACCACGGTAAAGTGAACCCGGCACCCAAAAATAAACAGGCCTTTTTAGAAAACGCGCGGCAGTTTGCCAGCAACGAATTATTGCCAGGCCTGTTTGCGGGCAACCGTTTGAAACCAGAGCAAAGAAGTCATCTGGCAAAGCGCCTGGCTTACTTTACCGGCCTGAGTCTGGATTACGTTGAGCGGGCCGATTTGCGCATCAGCGCCCGTCGTTTTGCTAAAGAAATCCTGCGTGCAGAAAGTAAAACCGTGGGCTTACTGGATGCCCGCTATCTCGGTGATGAGCGTGATGATGTGGATGACAGAACCAAACGGGACGCGGCATCAGACAATATTTCGGCAGCCTTCAACAGTGCGCTGCAGGTGTATATGCGCAACTCACTTAACGTGAACTGGGAGCGTCAGTACTTATCACCTGCGGATCCAAACCTAAACCGCAACTGGCGTTATCGAACCAGTAAAGAGGGGACCTCCTGGGAGCCGTCTTACGTTAATACGGCGGGGCAGTTGTCGGAGGCGTTGCGGATTAATCCACAGCTGGATGTGCTGGTGGCATCGGGATATTACGATTTGGTGACGCCATTCTTTGACGCCGAGTATACCCTTAACCGGCATGCCATTAATGCCGGGCAAATCTGGTATACGTATTACGAAGGCGGGCACATGATGTATGTAAACAGTGCGGCCAAAACGGCGTTATTTAGCGATATTCGTAGCTTTATTGAAGGCCATACACCCACTAA
>NZ_BAAJLP010000030.1:0-70612 GCF_057547795.1 Alteromonas sp. 4NH20-0104
AGGTTTTACCTGCCCGGTGACAGTATGTTCCTTCGCGATTAAAGAACTGGAGGTTTCCAAAGGGGAGCCATCTCCCCTTTGGGTGCAGTCGGCACCCCGACAAGATGTGGAGACTACAGCGGTATCAATCAGTATCTTTTGTTGGTAAGCATTTATAGGAGATACTGGATAGCGGCCTAAGCCGCTTCCGGTATGACGGGTGTGGAGTAGTCTAGTTTGTTACCTGGTGTAACTTGTACTTTAAAGGCCGAAGGCGTAACGCAGGATAAACACCAGCGCCAGCAAATAAGTAATAAAGCTGATTTCCTTATGTTTGCCGGTGCCGAGCTTGACGCCCACATACGTAATAAAGCCCAGCGCAATCCCTTCACTGATACTGAAGGTGAGTGGCATGGCCATAAGGGCAACGACTGCTGTAGCAGTAGCGCCAAGATCATCAAACTCAAGATGACGAATCGATTCCATCATTAATATACCCACCATTACCAAAGCCGGTGTGGTGGCCATCAGCGGAATGATTTTCATCAGCGGGGTTAAAAATAGCGCCAGCAGGAAGCAGATACCCACTACAATCGCGGTGAGGCCAGTTCGGCCACCCGCCGACGCGCCGGCGGCAGACTCTACATAACTGGTTACCGGTGAGGTACCTAACGCTGCACCTACCACACTGGCTGATGCATCGGCCGTCATCGCCGCGCCAATTTTGGGGAGTTTATCGTCCTCGTTTAATAAATTCGCCCGGCGGGATACACCAATCAGGGTCCCAATGGTATCGAACATGTTGACAAACATCAGGGCAAAAATCAGATCCCAGGTTTCAGCAAAGTGCTCCAGCGGATACATAATATCCATGGCAAACCAGGTATCGCTGATAGGCTCAGGCATACCAACGATAGCCTCTGGTGTGGGCGTTAGCATGCCGTTTTCGGTGGGAATAATAAATCCCATCAGAGTCAGTAAAATAATCGACAATAAAATGCCACCGGTAACGTTTTTCTTTACCAGAATAACGGTGAGCAGAATACCGGCGAGAGCCAGCATCACGGCTGGATTAGACAGATCGCCAATGGTCACAAAAGTTGCCTGATTCGACACGATCAGGCCCGCATTCTTCAGGCCGATAAAGGCGATAAATAACCCAATCCCACATTGCACGCCTATTTTAAGTGATGGCGGAATGGCTTCGGCAATCAGGGTTCGCACCCCGGTGAGGGTCAGCAGCAAAAATAATATACCGTTCCAGAACACAATGCCCAGTGCTGCTTCCCAGGGGATTTCCCGTGTCAGACAAATGGTAAACGCAAAGAAGGCGTTAAGGCCCATGCCTGGTGCCAGGGCAATAGGGTAGTTAGTCATGAACGCCATCAGCATGGTGCCCAAACAGGCAGCCAGTGCCGTGACGGTAATTAAGCCTGTGGCTGGCATACCGCTCAAGCCCAGAATGCCTGGATTTACCACCAGAATATAAGACATTGCTGCAAACGTGGTCAGGCCGGCAATCACCTCAGTTTTAATGGTGGTGCCGTGGGCCTCAAGTTTGAAAAGCCGCTCTATCAGCGTCGATGACATAGTGAATCTCTTTATTGTTTGTAGTTGTTGTGTGTATTGGCTTAGTGCAAGCAAAAAACTGACCATTTAGTCAAAGAGTTGGTCTGGTATCTGCTAGACTTTGGTATATCACAATAAACGGTTGGTACCGAACAGACCAATCTTACTATAAATCAGTTTGATGCAGGCTATTTTGGCATGGAGCCATTCAAAGATGCACCGTAATGGTGAATTTGCCTGACAACAGTGCGCGAGGGAGCCCGTTACGCGATGAGACTAATTCATTTAATTGAGCAGTTGCCAAAAACAGAATTGCACCTGCATATAGAAGGTACTCTGGAGCCAGAGCTAATGTGGGCGCTGGCCGAAAAACATGGGGTGTCGTTACCCTACGACTCCGTTGAGGCGATTAAAGCGGCCTATCAGTTTGAGGACCTGCAGAGTTTTCTTGACCTGTATTATCAGGGCGCCGATGTGATGCGCGATGAAGAAGACTTCTATCTGCTGATGCGCAGTTATTTGCAGCATTGTCAGGCCGATAATATTGTTCATACCGAAATTATGTTCGATCCGCAAACCCATACTGAGCGTGGCGTTGGATTCGACGTTTTTATGCCGGGGTTTCAGCGCGCCATCGACGAAGCCAAAGCCGAGTGTGGCGTCAGCGTTTATCTGATTATGTCATTTTTGCGGCACCTTTCGGAAGCCTCCGCTATTGAAACCCTCAATCAGGCCCGGCGCTATTACCCGCTGATTAAGGCGGTCGGGCTGGATAGCTCTGAGCAGGGCAACCCGCCGGATAAGTTTGTAAAGGTATTTACCGCGGCCCGGGCGCTTGGCTTTAAATCTGTAGCCCATGCCGGTGAGGAAGGGCCGCCGGAATATATCTGGCAAGCGCTGGATTTACTCAAAATAGACCGGGTGGATCACGGCGTCAGGGCCGAAGAAGATGCCGCGTTACTTAAACGTTTACGCGACAGCGGCATGGCATTAACGGTTTGCCCGCAAAGTAACATTAAGTTGTGTGTCTTCGATAACATGGCGCAGCATAATATTCTGGACTTGCTGGAGCAGGGGCTGTGCGTGACCGTTAACTCCGACGACCCCAGTTATTTTGGCGGCTACCTGAACGACAACTACAAAGCGTTAATGACGCATCTGGCGATGAATGAAACGGCCCTGGTACAACTGGTTAAAAACAGTTTTATTGGCTCATTTTTGCCAGCCGAGGAAAAGAATAAGTGGCTAAGGTGTATCGACAACCTGGTGGCCAAAGCGGCTTAAGTATTGAGTGCAGATAACAAAGAGGGGCCAAAAGGCCCCTTATTTTTTATACGCAGCAGGAACCAGCAAGTTACTGCTGACCCGGCAGGGTATCCTGATACTTGTCCCAGTTAAGGACAATTTCATCAATCACGGTACTACCGACTTTATAAGCGGCTTCCAGTGATGGCAGCATGCCCGCATAGCCAGCACCGGAGCTCTCTGAGGCGAGGTTTTCGGCAGCGGTCATGCCCGTTGGCTGCATGGTAAAGTTACTGGCAGTCCGCAATACCAGAACGCGTTGTTTATCGACTAATCCGGCGTTATCCAGGTAGGTCAGGGCCTGATAGCTGCCGGTGTCTTCCATGCCTGAGGTCATAAAGTTACCTTTGCCATTGGTCCAGAAGCTCGTCCAGTCATTAGCCCAGTCGTTAAACAACTTGCCGTGCCAGAACGTAGATGCCGACAGGTGGTCGCCCCGTAATACTTTGGGGGGCAATTGTGCTGCAGGCATTGCAGTGTACTTACTGCGCAGGGCGAGCATGGCATCGGTGTCAACAAGTTCAATGTCTTTAGTCAGATTGAATGCCCAGTCTACTAAGGATGTATTGAGCTGAAAGACTTCACCGTTGCGTGCCACAACTTCCCCTTCCTGTTCAGGATAAGGCTCGTTAGCGAACAATGGAAAGTAGCCGGTTGACCAGTCTTCGGGAATTTCCCGGGCATCAATCTGATGCGCGAGATCGCCATCAACCAGGTAATCTGTCCACACTGCCGAACCAATCGAACCATCCTGCGGGTCGATACCGGCAATACCTGCAATCAACCAGTAGGCTTTGGTTAAATCAAAGCGAGGGTCTAGTCCCAGCGCGGTAAATGCTGAAGAGGCGCGGGCTATTCCCATACCGGTTACCATGCCCAGTACGCCTTTTTCAGGGTTGTAATAAAGGTCGTGGAAGCCGTGAGGGAAGGGATACTTTTCCGTCAGACCGTAGCGCTCTTTCCAGAACTGGAATTCGCCGGGGCGATCGCCTTCGTCTTCGCCAATTTCAAACATGGCAACGACAACGGCTTTCACTTGCAGTTTTTCGACGCTTTCAGCCGATGTTTTTACCGCTTCAGCGGGAGTGGCTTGTGCAGGAGCATCCGTGCCCGGCTGACAGGCGCTTAAAGCCAGACAACTCAGCAAACTCAATAATAAATAACGCATGATTTCTCCAGTAGGCAAAAAAACGGCATGCCTAGGCATGCCGTTATGGTAGAACAAAGTCTTACTTAGAACTTATAAGAGAACTTCACGTTGAAGTGACGTGGTAGTTCAGGCAGCACAATCTGGCTACCAAATAAGTCCGGGAAGTTTGCACGGTAGTAAGTCTCGTCGGTCAGGTTTTTCACTGTCAGGTTAACCCCGAAGTTTTCATCCTGATAAGACAGACCCGCGTTAACCAGGGTGTAGGCAGGCAGTGTCACTGCACCAGAGAAGCCAGAAGATACTGAGTCAACATCGATAACACTCAGGCTGGCAGCATAGCCATTCTGGAAGTCATAGGTACCCGTCAGCGTGTAGATGTTTTCCGGCATACCGGCTTTCAGGCCTTTGGGGTTGTTAGTGTTCGGACCAACCAGGTTAAGACCGATTACGTTACCACCAAAGATAACCGATGGATCATCAATTGCTACTAGGTCGTCAGCACCCAGGAATCCAAATTGGTTACCGTTTTCAAGGGCGGTCAGGTTAACCACTTCAACGTTAGAGTAACCGGCAGACAATACCAGGTTTTCGTTCACTACCCAACGCAGTTCAAACTCCAGACCTTCGTTGTTGGTAGTGTTGTTGGTAACGGTGTTCTGTGTATTGTAGTCGGTACGTTCTTGTTCGAAGATTGACAGGGCAAAGTACAGCGACTCTTCCAGGAATGAACCTTTCACACCGTATTCAATTAGTTCAGAGGTATCGAATGCACCACTGCCATCAGCATTACCCAACTGACCAATGTTGATTTCAGCTCCCTGACCAGCAACCAGTGTAGCCTGCTCAGCCATGGTGATATAAGGGATCAGACCAATTGGTGTGGTGTAGGAGATACTGGCATTCCAGGATACGCCGTCTACGGTTTCATCCAAAGTGATTGGCGTTGTGACGTCCTCGTCCTCACGAGCGCTTGGAAGTAATAAGTCCTGACGTGACGTGGTTTCGATATCGATGGTGTCGTAGCGAGCACCTAACACGATGTTCAGACCCCAGTCCCAGGTTAAGTCAGTCATGGCTGCAAAACCCAGATCCAGATAATCCCCTTCATCGTAGTTATCGTAGTTCATGCCAGAGCGAGTTGCTAACAAGCGGCGATCCAGCGCACTGGATGGCATGGTTAAATCACGACGGTTGAAATATTCGTGGGTAAAATCATCTCCGTGAAGGAAGTCGGTGTAGCGGATTGATGGTGAAACCTGGAACTGAGCGTAAAGCGAACCCGTTTCCACTTCGGTGGCGAATACCACTTTATCTTCAACAACCCAGCTATCGTGGAATTGTGAGAAGCCGTAAGCATTTTCGTTGATGTTATCGTAGGCATCATAAAATAACTGGTTTTTGATTTCCCAGTCACCGGCGTAGTAGATCACATCAAAGTATAGGGTAGTGGCTTTGTTACCTAACTGGTCATCCGGTGCAACCAGAGTCTGGTTTCCTTTTAAGGTCGTCGTTCCTGGGTTTTGAAGTGCCATTAATGGATCAAAAAAGTCTTCAGTGACGGTATCCAGAGGAACCGCTGGCGTGAAAATGAACGGGTTTAACTGCTCTTGAACGTCGGTATACTCCTCGTGGGAAATTGAGCCGTCGCCATTGGCATCAATATTCTGCGCGGTACCGGTTACGTAAGTCCCGCTATCAACCAGTTCCTGAGTCAAACGGTTCCAGCCCGCTACCTGGTTACCCTGATAGTTGTGGTACATACCACCAAATTCAACGCGCAGGTTATCAGTCAGGTCGATGTTAAATGACGCCTGAATGATAGATTGATCGGTATCGGTGTTGTCGTAGTAAGACCCTGAGTTTTCTACTTCACCGTATACATAGTAACCCATTTCCTTGCCGCCAATGCTGCCAGGACCACCGACTTCAGCGGTAATAATGCTCTTATCCCAGGTACCGTGAGTGTAAGACAGGGCGCCGGTGGGCGTGTCCAGGTACTGACCTGAAGAAGCACGGGCAGATTTAGGGTTAAAGTTCAGGTAACCACCAATTTTTGACGGACCATAAATAGGTGAGGCCGGGCCACGAACGATATCGATACGGCTTGATGCACCAATCGGCGTAGGGTAGTTCCCCGGGTTGTCCAGACGCTTCATGCCGCGGAAGTAGGCTTCACCAGGATTACCCCGAATATCAAGTGAACCGGCAACACCAAAGAAAGACTGCGTAAAGGTACCTGGTGCAAAAGCCACCAGTTCATCGATATCCGATACGTTAAAACGTTCCATCTGCTCTGCAGAGATGGTTGATGCGGAGCGAGGTGTTTCCAGAATTGACTTACCGAAACCAAAAACGGCTTCTACGTCCTGGCCAGGTAAGCTGCCCAGTGAGCCTTTTACTTCAATTTTTTCGATTTCTGCATCAGATGGCTCTTCCTGCGCAAAAGCAGCAGTTGATAGCATCAAGCTGCTGGTGACGGCCAGCGCAATCGGCGCCACACTAAATTTGGTCGTTTTCATGGTGTTCCTCATCTTCTCGGAATTTTTGTAAATTTAAGTGAGATATAGCTATGCAGACTTGCACATTGCAGGTTTAGTGCCAAAATCCTGTCCATATGGTCAGGGTTGATTTTGTTTTTAATTTATTGATATATATAGATAAAAATATAGCTCGAAAAGCCCTTTTCGTTACTTAATTGTTAACGGTGAAGGATTGTTCAAACCGTTGCACCATTTCAGGGAGTATTATCTGAACATTGCACCATGTAAAGCTGAGGCCCGATCGGGATCGGGCCTGCTGTTCACTTCTCAGTACATGGCTGTTGCTCTGAATCTTCACTTTGTAAACTATCAGTGCTGCGGTCAGCTTCTTTATTAACCGGTAACACTACGGTAAGAACAATAGCGGTTAACCCCGCGGTGGTAACCGGTGATATAAATATGTTGCCGAGCCACGGTGGCAGTTGAGCAAGCACGTCACCGACCATCATTACGCCCAGCCCCATGCCGAGAGAACAGGCGGTAATCAGGCTGTTGCGCTGGGTCAATGGTTCGCTGGTCAGGATCTTAACACCGCCCACGGCGACCATGGCAAACATCACCAGGGTAGCGCCACCGAGCACAGGTTTTGGAATTGCCTGAAGGACTGCACCGATAAAGGGAAATACGCCGAGAACCACAAAGACTGCCGCCACAAAGTAGCCCACTTTGCGACTGGCTATTCCCGTCATCTGAATGACACCGTTATTTTGCCCGAAGGTGGTGTTGGGGAAGGTACAAAAGATGGCCGCCATTAGTGAATTAAAACCATCCCCCAGAATACCGGCCCGGATCCGTTTGAGGTATTTATCGCCGCGGATCGGTAACTGACAAAACAAACTGTTGGCGGTGAGATCGCCGGCTGTTTCAATAGCCGTAAAAAAGTAAATTAACGCAATGGGTAAAAACAGCGCCCAGTCAAAATTAAACCCGTATTTAAAGGGTTGGGGAAAGCTGAAAACCGGCAGCGACGTCAGTGCTGTGAAGTCTGTCATGCCGGCAAAAAAAGCGATAACTGTACCCAGGCTCATGCCAATAAAAATAGCGGATAATCTTAACCAGCGGTTTCGATGAGCGTTAAAGAAAATAATCACCAGCAGAACAGTCAGTCCCAGGTTTAAATTTTCCACACTACCAAAATCATCACTGTTAAAGCCGCCGGCCAGGTCGGTCATTCCAACCTTAATCAGTGAAATACCAATGGCAATGATCACAACACCGGTAGTAATAGGGGTGATGACCCGTTTGAGCTGAGTAATAAACTGGCTCAGAATAATTTCAACGAATGCCCCCCAGAAACACACGCCAAACATCATGGCCAGGATATCGTCGTTCGACCCTCCCTGGGATTTAATCGTAGTGCCCACCATCAGCAACGCGCTGATAAAGGCAAAACTGGTGCCCTGAATGGCCACCAGGCCGCTGCCAACCGGGCCGAATCCGCGGGTTTGAATAAAGGTACCGATACCAGTTACCAGTAATGCCATGCTGATAAGGTATGGCACTTCAGCCTGTAACCCCAGTGCCGAAGCAATGATCAGCGTGGGTGTTACTACACCAATAAAACTGGCGAGTACGTGTTGTACCGCGGCGGTCAGGCTAACCATAAATCCGGGTTTATCTTCCAGCGCATAAAGTATGTGGTGCTGAGACATTCGCTATCCTTGATGACACAAAGTGGGTTGATAGTTGCAGATAAAACGCCGTTTAGGGGCGGCTTGCGGTAATGACGAATCGCCATCACGGGCAAGGGTTTCTGCAAACTGGCGCAAACGCTGCTCATAAGCGCTAAGCGCGGCTTGTTTATCGTCTTCGGCTAAAAAGCTGTGCTGAAGAGACTGGCGAGCAAGACCGGTGAGTTCCTGCCAGGATAAATTAAATTCTTTAACCGCTACGTAGTACTCATCGGTAAGGGTGCTGTCCCACATGCCGCGATCGTCAGTCGTCAGCGCCACCGGAATATTGGTGCGCAAATACTCCGGGAACGGATGGCTGGCATAATCTTCTGTGTAGTCGAGCAGGTGGTTACTGATAAGGTTAATTTCAATCAGGTACGGGCCATGGCGCATCAGCAGCAGGGTGTCCGGATCGGTAATCGTGTTCAGGCCGTGGCCAATACGCTGGGCACCGAGTAGCAGGGTGTCTCTGACGTGTTGATTGGGTTCATCTACCTCACCGGCGTGGATGGCCAGATTGATTGCCGGATACTGGCGGCGGAGGTCGCGCAATACAGGTAAAAAACGCAATGGATAGCCTTTGTCGTTATCTTCGCGGCCGACCATATTAATGCCCACGTAAAGATCGCGGTGCTGGTCGACAAAGTCATACATCCAGCGTAAGTGCTTTTCAGCGTGCGGTAAAAAACGCAGCAAAGCATACTGAAAACGCACCGTTACACCGGTGTCTAAAGCCGCGCTGGAGGCCAGCATGTCGGTATAGATTTTCAGTGAGTCATCCGGCGACATTAATTCGCCGTCAGGGGTAATACTGCGATCCACATTCACCTGGGTTTCCAGATACTGCAGCCCTTCATCAGCGAAAGCCTGCATGTTTTTAAGCAGAATGTACGCACCGACATGTGGGTTATTGCTCAGTTCATTCAGACGTTGCCAGTGCCGTTCGAAAAATTCATTGCGCCCCTCATGGGCTTTATCCAGACGAATACTGTCAAAATAGGCTTGTTTTTCGACGTTATCGAGAGCGCTGAGTAACTTATATTCCTGCTTCTCGCAGTCACTTAGCCCGGCGTAAGTAGAGGCCTGAATAGTCCGGAACAACAGGTTTTGCGGGTTAGGGCCATATTCATTGGTGCCATAACCACGGCATTGCCGCAGACGGGTTTTGGTATAGTAAATGTAGCCTCCGTTGCGCTCTGGCTGGGTGGCGATGTCATACCACCACTCACTAAAGCCTGCACCACTTAAATGGTGATGCAGATCGCCGCCTTTCGGCAGTGACCACAGTAACTGATAAAGCGCTTGGTCACTGGCGGTTTGCTTATATTCGCGGAACCATGAGTCCATGTTGGCACTGAAAACTGAGCACGGTGTCAGCATCAGGGCAGTGGCGAATAAGAAGCGTCTCAGGGAAGGGACTGAACGGTGGGCATTCCACCGGTAAAACATACTGCACATATTGCTCACTGTAGGCGTAAAAAAAGACGTTACGGATGAAGCAATAATCTGACCATTTGGTCCGGATGCCAGGAGTATGTGTAAGTTTCTGTAATTAAAGGATAATAATTGATGGGTAAAGGCGCGCTAAATGGCGGCGATAAGGCGTTGCACCAGAGAGGGGCGTGACTGACTCAATAGCAGCCAGCCCCATACGGAGAACTCTGAACCGTTAACTAATAAGGGAAGCCGTCAGGCAGGGTAACAAAAATCGAATGACGCACTTCATTGTACATGGCGCGGCTGCAGTGACCTTCACCTTCGGTATCTTCAAGCAGCAGCACATCACCGGCACCGTAAACATGGCGTTCACCAGAGGACACGGTAAATTCTGCGCGGCCTTTTAAGATAAATAACAGCTGACGGGTTGGTGCGGGATGCCATTTAAAGTCGTAATCGGCAGGCGTTTCGCGAAAAATAATCGAACCAGCGGGGATCTTCTCTGATAATAAGCCTATCGGGCCGCCATCTTTGAGCGGGATATCGGCTTCACCAAAATGACTTTTACCGTCTGCATCATTATAAATTCTGGGTATTTTCATGCGTATCATCCTTCTGGTTGGTAACTGCCCTAAAAGTCAGGCGAAAAAGCGTCAAAAAATCGAAAAATAACCTGTAAGCTGGCGGCCACATCGGCACTGGTAACGGACTCACCCGGATGGTGACTGATGCCGCCTTTGCAGCGCACAAACAGCATGCTTACCGGGCAAATGGCATCCATGGCCATGGCATCGTGACCAGCGCCTGAAGGCAGACTGACGGCATTAAAACCACTGAGCTGTATAGCTTGTGACAGGGTTTGCGACAGGTACGGATCGCAATGCACGGCATCGGCATGGTGGGTTTGCTGCCAGTTAACATCTACGTGGCGGCGCTCTGCAATATCGCGGAAGACTTCTTCAATCAGTTGCAGTGCGGCATCGCGTTTATGGTTATGTTCGCTGCGAATATCCAGCGAAAAATTAACCTGACCAGGAATAACGTTAACCGCGCCAGGGCGTGTTTCAAGTCGTCCAACGGTGGCAACAATGCCAAACTGACTGGCAATGGATTCCACCGCCAGCACCATTTCACTGGCACCGGCCAGCGCATCCTGACGCATGCCCATGGGCACAGTACCGGCATGGCCGGCCATGCCATTCACCTGCACATTGAGCCGCTTGGCACCGGCGATGGCGGTTACCCAGCCTACCGGCAGGTTTTTGTCTTCCAGTACCGGTCCTTGTTCAATGTGCACTTCCAGATAGCCCAGCACACTGTCTGGCTTAAGCGTGGCATCGCCAACCTTGTCGAATGCCAGACCAAACTCGGCCATCGCTTCAGGCAGTGACACCTTGTTTTCATCACGCAGTAACTGCCAGTCTTCCTTCCAGCGTCCGGTTAACGCCCGGCTGCCCAGCAGGGTAGAGCCAAATCGGGTGCCTTCTTCATCGCCAAAGCCGACGATATCAATGTGAAACGGAAAGCGAATGCCGTTTTCAAAACAATGATGGACGACCGCCAGAGGCGCGATAACGCCCAGCATGCCATCGTACTTTCCACCGTTCGGCACGGTGTCGAGGTGACTACCAAGCACCAGCGAACGCGCATTGGCGTCGGTGCTGTGATAGCGCCCCCACTGATTACCGGCGGCGTCCTGCCAGACTGTCATGCCTGCCTCGCGCATCCAGACCGCTACCAGGTCGTTGGCCTGACGATGTTGCGGGGTAAGATAGCGACGGTCAACGATGCCGGGTGACTGAGTAATCGCACCGAGCTGATCGCAACGTAACATCACCTGGTTGGCCAGGCTGGCAAAATCCATCATAGTGATGAACCTGAGAAGCTATCCAGCGCGGCGTCAACGCCACCACCGGCAGGGAGTTTGTGCCCGGCGCGGCGTAACACGGTTTCCAGCGACTGCAGGGTGTGCAGTACGGCATCTTTACGGGCGTTATAGCCCATGGTGCCAATGCGCCAGATACGGCCTTTCAGCGGACCAAAGCTGGTACCAATTTCAATATTAAAATCCAGTAGTAGTTGCTGGCGGATCTGTTCGCCATCTACCCCCGCAGGAATTTCTACCCCGACCACATTATGCATTTTGTGGGCAAGGTTACCAAAGGGTTCAAGGTTAAGCGCCTGCACGCCGGCCAGCATGGCATCGCCAGCCTGTTTGTGGCGGGCAATGCTGTTATCAATGCCTTCTTCAATCAGGTTAATGGCGCATTCGCGGGCACTAAACAGCATGGTTGCGGCTTCGGTATGGTGATTCAGCCGCTCCTCACCCCAGTAATCGAGCAACATGGGGATATCAAAATAGTTAGAGCGAATACGGCTGCCCGAGCCCGACTGATGCGCTGACTCGCGAATACCGGCCTCAACATGATGACGCTTGCGCACCAGCTCAACATAGCGATCGCTTAAAGTAATCGGTGCGCTACCAGACGGGCCACCCAAACATTTTTGCAAGCCAACCGACACCGCATCGAGCTGCCAGTCGTCGGTGTTAAACGGGTTACCGCCAATGGAGGCGGTGGCATCGGAGTAAAACAGCACGTCGTAGCGGCGGCAAATTTCACCTAAATGCGCCAGGGGTTGGAGCATGGTGGTAGAGGTATCGCCCTGAACCACTGCCAGCATTTTAGGCTGTACTTCACGGATGGCTTTTTCAATTTGTTCTGGCTCGAACACTTCACCCCAGGGCACTTCTATGCTGTGCACTTCGGCACCGGCACGTTCGGCAATTTCACACAAGAGGTGTCCGAAGCGGCCAAAAATGGGGACCAGTACTTTATCGCCGGGCTCCAGCGCAGACACCAGCACCGCTTCGATACCGGCACGGGACGTCCCATCCACCAAAATGGTGTGGTGGTTGTTGGTTTGAAAAACCTGACGATACAACGCCATGACTTCATTCATGCAACTGGTCATGGCCGGGTCATACTGGCCAACCAGCTGTTGTGACATGGCCGTTAATACCCGCGGATAGCAGTTAATCGGGCCGGGGCCCATCAGCAGTCGGGGTGGCATGGATAAGGGTTTCATTTTTTCTCCTAGAGCACGCTCTGAGCAAGCATTCTTACGCCGGTGATAAGCAGTACCACGGCAAATACTTTCTTGAGCTTTGCGGCATCCAGTTTGCTGGCCAGGCCAGCACCAACCGGTGCAAATAACACAGTAAGGGGGACAATGGCGGCAAAGCCAATTAAGTTCACCAGGCCAATGGTGCCGTCTGGGGCGTCAGCCGGGGCCTGGCCTAAAATCAGCATGGTCACGGCGGCCGGCAGTGAAATAATCAGACCGACGGCAGCGGCGGTGCCTACTGCCCGGTGGGCCGGGTAATTGCAAAACGTCAGGGTAGGCACGGTGAGTGTGCCACCGCCAATACCCACCATGGCGCTGAATAAACCAATGCAAATAGCGATAATGCGCTGGCCAAGGGCGCCGGGTAGGTCGTTAAACCAGGCACTTTTACTCCCGATAAACATATTTATGGCAGATAAGCTGGCAATGGTGCCAAACAGTAGGGTTAATACTTCACCGTTGACCTGGGTTACCGCGTAGCTGCCCAGCAACACCCCCAGCAGAATAAACGGACCCCAGCGTTTGAGCAGGTCGGTATCGACGTTGCCTTTTTTGCGGTGAGCATGAATAGAGCTCAGCGAAGTGGGAATGATAGTGGCCAGTGAGGTGGCGGTGGCTATCAGCATGGCAGAATCCGCCGACACGCCCAGCGCCTGAAACAGAAAATACAGTACCGGTACAATTACAATACCGCCACCCACGCCGAGCAAGCCAGCCAGAATCCCGGCAAACACGCCGGTAGCCATCAATGCCAGAATGGTGGGTAGTAATTCCATCAATGCATCCATTACTGTACTTCTCCTGATGAGGTATAAGGTTGTGCGAAGGCTTTGCCGTCGCTGCGCGGATCGGTGGCGGCTTCTGTGGTGTCATCCGTATGCAGGACTACAGCGCCCGCATGGCCCATGAGTTCGTTACAGGCATCTACCACCACCATGTCGTGACCGCGGGCCAGCAGATCTTCGCCAACGTATTCATTAAGGTCACGCTCAACTTTTAAGTTATGCGATTGATCGCCCCAGGTGCGACCAAGTAACCAGCGACCCAGGGCAATGGATTTGTCGAGTGGCTGATTATGGTAGACATACCGGCTGAACAAGGCGGCCTGAGTTTGCGGTTGGCCTTCGCCGCCCATGGTGCCGTAGCTGATGCGGCGGCCGTCATTAAGCTCAGCAAAGGCCGGATTTAAGGTATGAAACGGTTTTAAGCCGGGCTTGAGTTGTTGTAAGTGGCCGGGTGTCAGGCTGAACGACGTACCGCGGTTATTCCACACAATACCGGTTTGCGGGCTGACTACACCGCTGCCATATTCCCAGTATAAGCTTTGAATGTAGCTAACCATTCGTCCTTCATTGTCACAGGCCCCCATCCAGATGGTATCGCCAAGTTTGGCTTCAACAGGCCAGGGCAGGGCTTTATCCAGCTCAATGGCTGCGGCCATCTCATCGAGCGCTTCATCGCTCAGGAAGCTGTTGAGATCGACACTCAAACGGCCCGGATCGGTGAGGTATTCATTGCGTTTAATAAAGGCTTGCTTAGTACATTCAATCAGCAGGTGGACCATATCGGCATCGTTGTTACCCTGGCTGACCACGCGATCGTAAAGCGCCAGAATGATTAATGAGGCAATGCCCTGAGTAGGCGCTGGCAGATTGTAGAGTGTGCCTTTTGAGGTTGATACGCTTAATGGCGTCACCACTTTTGCTTCATACTGATTAAAGTCGCTTAAGCGGATAGGCGAACCCGCCGCTTCCAGATCCGCGGCCAGTTCACGGGCAATATCACCGTGATAAAAATCATTCAGACCGTTGTCTGCTAAACGTTGTAAGGTGTTGGCAAGCTTAGTGAGTTTAACAATTTTGCCTTTTTTAAGGGCCTTGCCCTTAATTAAAAACTGACCGAAATGTTCATCACCGGCTAAATCATCGAAGGTTTTGTAACTGGCATCCGACATACTCTGGGTCACTTCAATGCCCCAGTTCGCCTGACTGATGGCGGTGGCCAGTAAGTCCTGCAGCGGCATAGGCGATTGCCAGTTGGCACTGATCTCCAGGGCTTTTTGCCAGCCAGCCACAGCACCAGCCATGGTTAAAGCCGCTTTGCCTCCACGCGAGGGAATTGCATCCAGGCCCTGATAAAAATCGCTATCAGCCAGTCCGGCCGCCGTGCCGCAGGCGTCGATAGCAACCGGGGCTTTGCCCGGTTCACTGATCAGCCAGAAACCGTCACCACCGAGGCCGTTCATGTGCGGGTATTCCACCGCAATAGAGGCCGCTGCGGCCACCATGGCTTCAATGGCGGTGCCGCCGCGTTGCAGGATATCGTTGCCTACTGTCGATGCAGCATAGTGTGGCGCGGTAAAAGCAGTGTGTTGTTGTTTTGTCATGCTTTCTATTCTTATTCCGTAAGGGTACGAGCCAGAGCGAACAGGCTGGTTTCACTGCCCGCAGGGCCTATCAATGATAAGCCGCAGGGTGCGTCATTCAGGCGAAATAACGGCAAATGCAGTTGTGGTAAACCCGCCAGTCCGGCTAAGGCAGTTAATGATAATAATTGTTTGCGGTAGTCGGTCAGTTCGGCCGCACTGGCTGTTAACTGCGGTGCGCAGCCCGGTGTGGTGGGCAGTACAATGGCGCGGTTATCACTAAGCAGTGAAGCTAAAAGCTGACGTACCTGTTGTTGTATATGTGTTGCGTGTTCTACCTCGGCGTCGCTGATCTGCGCGCTTTGGTTAAATCGCTCGGCAATATCCGGTGCAAATACCGGCTGAGTGTTTGTAATCCACTCACCATGAGTTTGCCAAATCTCACGCCCCTGTAATACTCTGAATGCTTCAGCCAGCGGGAGCTGTTCCAACTGGCTGAAATCACCGTTTTGGTTAGCTATTGGCAGGTGCGCAAGCCATTGATTGGCGGCATTTGCCTGCTCACTGTTATCCACCGCCGTCTGGTAAATTACCAGAGGCGTCAGAGCCGGGGTATCAGTAACCGGTGAATCAAATAAGCAACTCATGCTGCGTTCGAGCACATCAAGGCTTTTTGCCATCACACCGATAGTATCGAAACCCGGCGCCAGGGCGACCAGGCCGTCGGTGCTGATGCGGCCGTGAGTAGGGCGCATGCCGTACAGTGCGTTATAACTGGCCGGTACACGAATGGAGCCGCCGGTATCGGTGCCCAGGCCAATGTCGGCCAAACCGGCCGATACTGCTACGGCCGAGCCACTTGATGAACCGCCGGGCAGGCGCTCCGGCGTTAACGGGTTTTGCGGCGTGCCGTAATGGATATTTTGCCCGTTTAAACTGTACGCCAGTTCGTCGGTAATGGTTTTTCCTGCCACCACGGCGCCAGCCGCTATCAGTTTAGTGACTGCGCTGGCCGTGGTGTCGGCATCGGCATGACTGGCCAGCCAGTCAGGATTACCTGCTGTGGTAGGTGTACCCTTGATAGCAAACAAGTCCTTAACTGCCACCCGCAGGCCCGACAGCGAAGTGACGCTATCGTTGACAGTTTCAGCACTGGCTGATGAATTAGCCTGTTCAGCAGGCACCACGTCGGGCGCTGGCTGCCAGACAAAAGGGGAACTAACGGTAAAATGATCCATGAAGTTTAATGTAACAGAAGGATGACTCTATGAAACAATTGTTTCACTGATAAGTCAAGTGAAACGTTTGTTAACAAGTTGTGTTTTATGTTAACGAAAGAGGAGTGTTTTGCGCGTTTAGTGGTTGGTCGTGGCAAGGTGCTTAAATTGCCAGTGGCAAAAGTGCTGAGCATCTTGGCAATTTTGCGCGCAGTCTGTATCGTAAAGTTATCACTCTTCTGCGCGTGACTGATTTTTATGGTTCGTTCACTGCTGCCAATTTCTGCACTGTTGTTGTCTGATGCGCTGTTACTGCTCGGTCATGGCTTACTGTTAACGCTATTGCCCGTGGCCGCCAATCAGCTCGGTTTTTCTGCCGTTGAAGTGGCGTTAACCGGCTCGGCCTATTTTCTTGGGATCATCGGCGGTTGTCTGGCGACGCCTTATGTACTGAAGCGGGTGGGTCATATCCGTGGTTTTGCGGTGCTGGCCTGTGCTTATCTTATTTTCACGTTGCTGTTTGCCTGGTTACAGTCGCTGGTGCTGTGGCTGCTACTGCGATTTGCTCTGGGGGCAGGGGTCTCCGGGCTGTATATGATTATTGAGAGCTGGCTCAATGAGCGCGCTGATGCAACCAACCGCGGTACGATTTTATCATTTTACTCAATGCTGAACTTGTTGATGATCACCCTGGCTCAACAGTTACTGCTGTTAGCGGATGTCAGTTATCCGTTACTGTTTAGTATTGCCGCCATCTTTATTGCATTGTCGATTATACCGGTATCGCTCACGCTGTCGCTGGCCCCGGCGAAAGTAAACAGTGTCCGGGTGAGTTTTAAAAAGGTCTGGCAGCATTCGCACATCGCCATGATAGGTGCGGTAATTCTGGGCCTGGTGACGGGGGCTTTTTGGTCGCTCGGGCCGGTGTATGCCGCCGAGAGCAACTTTACCAATGCTCAACTGGCAATGTTTATGTCGGCCACGGTTCTGGGGGGCGCCTGTTTTCAGATCCCGGTAGGGCGTTTCTCTGACCGTTACGACCGCCGAATCATTTTAATTTACAATGCGCTGGCGGGCGCAATGATATCACTGGCCATTGTTGTGGCGTCCTATTGGTCTGGTTTTGCTGGCTGGCCGGCGGCGCTACTGGCGTTTTTCTGGGGCGGTACCTGTATGACCTCTTACGCGATTTGTCTGGCCCATGTGAATGACAATGCCACGGCGAAGGATTTTCTGCCCATCGGCAGTGGAATGCTGATCACGTACGGTATCAGCTCTGCCATTGGTGGGCCGTTAGCTGCTTATCTGATGGGGATCATGGGCGCAAAAGGACTGTATGCTTACATGACATTTTTTCTGCTGTTATTTGCAGGCATTGTTATTCTGCGCCGTCGTAGCCACATCCTGCCCGATACCAGTGACACGCATCCTACGTTTCAGCCGTCAGCCGGTATTACTACGCCCATGGCGTTTGAGATTGATCCGCGCACCGAGCATGTCCCCCTGCAAGATGTCCCCCATCAGGACACACCGGTACAGCCGGAGAAGGCGGGGGTGGACTGATAAGCTAATAGACGCAGGCCCGCATAAAGCGATTGCAATAAGCAACCACACTTACTGCTGCGCTGATGTGTCGGGTTGGTGGCCTGGATTGCCCTTGAGATGGCTAAACCATTTCGGGGCGACTAGCGATTAACCGGCGCGTTTATTAGCCGCAGCGGTCAGGACACTTAACAAGAAAAGTCCCGCTGTTACCGCCAGCGACAACCACAGAGCGAGCTCACGTATTTCCCCGCTGCCAGCGAGTGCAGACGTCATCATATAGCTCCAGGGATACCAGACCCAGTATTGTGAACTGCCAATTTGTACAATGCCCATGGTGGCAATAACCGCCACCGAGAGGGGCACGATTATATTACCAAAACGCCAGCTCAGGGCATGTTGAATGACTAATACCGGCAGGCAAGTGAGTGCCAGAACAGGCAATGCCTCCAGTAATTGCATACCGAAATCAGGGGGCGGCGGCGCGCCGAATGCGCTTATCACAAACGTAGCCAGTACACCGCTTAGCCACAGCCATCCCATAGCAATCACGTTGAGCAGGGCGCCAAGCAGGAGCTTGGCAAAATAGAGCGAGCTCAGATTCACCGGCAGCGCCAGCATTAACCGCCAGCCCTCGTTTTTATGTTCATTACCGTTAATGGCGCCGGTGATCAGGGCAATAAACAATGGCAGCATAAAATAGCTCCACAATGCCAAAACGCCCATCCACCATTTTTGCCATGCTTCTGCGTCGAACTGACTGACGTCCTGGGATTTAAGGGCCAGCCCCATACAAAACAGCACCACCAACAGCGGCAGGGCGAACACCATCAGCAGGGTCGAGGTTCGCTTGAGTTTCAGGGTTTCCACCCTCAGCAGGTCAGCCGTGTGCCCCACGGTGTCAGTCAGTATTTTCATTGGTGAACCACTGTTCTAAAGAGCGTTTATTTTGATAGGATTGAAACAGTTCAATGCCTGCCCGGACCAGCACGGCATGCAATTGAGGTTGCTCATAACGGGCCAGATGTTCAACCTGCACCAGGGTGTTATTGATGGTTTTACTGGTATACCCATGTTGTTGTAGCACGGTCTGCGCCGCTTCGGCATCGGCGACTTCCAGACTCATATTGAACTGCTGGGCTGATTGCCAGGTGCTGATATCAGACTCAAAACGAATTCCGCCGTCTTTTAACACCGCAAAACGGCTGGCCATTTTTTCCACTTCATCGAGGTTATGAGTAGAAAAAAACACCGTGGTGCCGGTCGTGGCCGGCAGTGCTTTTAGCAATTCCCGGATATCCCTTATGCCGCTGGGGTCAAGGCCATTGGTGGGCTCATCAAGGATCAGTACCTCGGGGTCACCTAGCAGCGTATGGGCAATCGCCAGTCGTTGTTTCATGCCCAGTGAAAATTGCGCAATCACGCGTTTAGCAGCGTCCAGCATTGAGACGACCGACAATACCCGTCGGATTTCCGTTTTGGGCAGGCGTTTAATACGGCATCCGATCCCCAGAAACTCCTCGGCCGTTAAGTTTGGGTAGAGGCTGGGCGCTTCGATCAGGCCGCCAAGCCTGGCTAAAATACGGTAGTCAGGGACCACCCTGGACGTGCCGGGCAAGGGGACTTTGCGGCGGCCATAAAGGGATTCACCACAAATAGAGACACTGCCATTGTCGGGCGCTTCCAGACCGGTGAGCACCCGAATAGTCGTGGATTTCCCTTCGCCATTATTGCCCAGAAACGCAAATACACTGCCAAAAGGTACGGTCAGATTGAGCTGATTTAACACCGTTTTATCGGCATAGGCTTTGCTAATTTGATTCAGCACCAGGGCATGTTCGCCGCGGTTTTCGGATTGGCTCAGCATCCTTACTGACCCCTGTAAGAGTGATTAATGTGGTGACTGTCAGATTACCCAACTGTTGGCATAATGCAAAATAATGAATGTTTCAGGATATGAATTATTGCCGGCTATTCGGGATCGAGTTCACCCATTTGGGCATAAAGCTGACTGATAGTGGATACCCGGTGATCGCCCTCGTCACCTAACAAAGTGTAGGCCTGATTACACAGTACGGATACCAGACTCATTGGTGCGGCGTAACTGTCGAAAGCAAACTGGTTACCCAACTGACACACCAGCGTATGGCCAACGCGGTCCTGATATACCTGCCCGGTAGGGTCGGTCAGTAATATGGTTCGCTCTGGCGGCAATGCATCAATCATACGGGCAAAAATACGTGGTCGACGGCGAAAACCAAACACTACAATCACCTCATCTTCCGCCAAATCCATTAAGTCTTCACTCAGACTTTGTCCGGGCTGAGGGAGTAACCGTACATTGGGGCGGATCTGCTTAAGCTGCTGACGGCAGTGCAAGGCCACCGGATAACTGTTGCGATAGCCAATCAGGGTTATCCGCGGCGCCTCGGCCAGGATGGCCGCGATTTGGTTAATCTCCTCGGCCGGAATGGACTCCAGGGTGCGCTGCAGGTTACCGAGCTCGGCGGCAATGTAATCATGCTGAGTCAGGGTTTGCTTAACCGGAATTCCGGCATCGCGCTGAAGTACCACATCCTGTTTGGCATCCTGATGGGACGCATAGCCTAATTGACGAAACAAGCGGCTAACGGTGGCTTTGGAGGTATTGGTTTTTGCTGCAATTTCGGCAGTGGAGTCGCTGATGATGGTCAGCGGAAACTGTTGAAGGTAATTAGCGATAGCCCGGGCAGAGGGCGACAAGTCGGTATACTTGTCACGAATTCGCGCTAAAACACCATTATTATCAGCCACTTCTAAGTCCAGCAATTACGTGTATTTCATAATTAGTGTAGCGGACAAACTGGCAAAGGGGTATCTGTTTTTCGTTGCCTGAAAAAAGAGAGCGCCAACCGGCGCTCTCTTTGCATAGGGGGATTAAGCGTTAAGCATGGGAGAGCGTGGAGCTGCCATCATGCTTTGGCGACTTTTTTCCACTATCCTCGATAATCGACACTGCCGATTCCAAAGCTTCAAGTAACGTGGGGTAGGTAAGTATTTCCGCCGAAGAAGCGTTAACATTATCCAGCACTTCCCGTACTTTATCGGACGCACCACAAACCATCAGTTGCCGACCGGAGTTTTTCGCATCCGACGTTACCGTTTCAACGGCCATTGAAGCTGACACGTCCATGGTGGGTACCCTGGAAAAGTCCAGAATGAGCACCCTGGAGCCTGGTTTTACCCATTCGCGAACATGGTGTCCCAGGTCGGCCGCTGCCCCAAAGCTTAACGGACCGCCAAAACTAAAGATGCTGATTTTGCCTTTAGCTTTCTCCAGCAGGGCGTTTTCTTTAGGATCGTTAAGGGTATCCGGAATTTTTTTCAGTTCTTCAATTTGCAGCTGCGCAATCTGACGAACATAAGCCAGCGCAGCTAATACCACACCCACACCAACTGCGGTAATTAGGTCAACAAATACGGTCAGACCCAATACCAGCAACATCAGCGCGAAGTCCCAGCGAGGACCACTGTGAGCCCGTTTCAGGTAGCTCCAGTCAACAATATCCAGACCCACTTTTACCAGAATACCGGCAAGCACGGCATGAGGGATTGCGCTGGCCAGAGGACTCAGGCCCATTACAACGGCGAGTAGCACCATTGCATGCACCATCCCTGATAAACGCTCTTTACCCCCGCTGCGGATATTTACCACGGTACGCATAGTCGCACCCGCACCAGCGATACCACCAATTAAGCCTGCAACGGTGTTACCGATACCCTGACCAATAAGTTCTTTTGAACTGTCATGACGGGTACGGGTCATGTTGTCGGCAACCAGTGACGTTAACAGACTATCTATGGCGCCAAGAATCGCCAGAATAAACGCCGCTTCCAGTACTAACAACAAGGTGGAACTTTCAAACGTGGGTAAATGCAGACTCGGTAAGCCCGTTGGAATGTCGCCTAAAATGGGGACATTGGTAATAAACAGGCTGACAAGGGTACCGATAATTAACGCAGCCAGTGCGCCTGGTACATATTTACCCAGGCTGGCAGGCCATTTATAGGCTATCACCAGCGTACCGACTCCCAAAGCCAGTGTGGCAAAATTAATGTCTGCCAGGGCGGTAGGAATATAACCCAGCGCACCTAAAGTGCCGCCTGGTGGTTCATGGCCTAATAAGCGGCCAATTTGGAGGATGATAATAATCGCACCAATCCCCGACATAAAGCCGGAAATTACCGGGTAGGGCACCAGTCGGATATAGTTCCCGATGCCCAGAAAACCAAACAGGATCTGAAACAGACCGGCGAGTAAAACCGCGGTGAAGATAAGTTCTACGTTGCCGGATAAGCTGGCAAATAACCCTGCCAGTACGACTACCATGGGGCCGGTTGGACCGGAGATTTGTGACGGGGTACCACCAAACAATGCTGCAAAAAAGCCCACTGCAATAGCGCCGTACATACCTGCCATAGGGCCAACACCGGATGCCACACCCAGTGCCAGTGCCAGCGGCAGCGCTACAACACCGGCGGTTATACCACCGGTGATATCGCCACGAACATTAGCAAACAAGTTCTTCATGACTTTTCCTTAACTCTGGTTAGGATTCTTTGTGTTTAGACACCAGCTCAGCGGTATATTTCTCGTCCATCGTGCCGAACTCGCCGGTTTCTTCCTGGTAGCAGGTGACTTCTGCGGTTTCAATGTTGTAAAACCAGCCATGCAGTTTTACCTGACCGGTGGCAATTTTGGCCGCGACCGCAGGATGCGTCTTGATGTGCTGTAACTGTTGAACCACGTTTTCTTCGGTGACTAACTGCAGGTGGTCCTCAGCATTCAGGTCGTCACAGCCGCATTTCTCTTTGACTACTTCTGTGGCTACCCGGCAGTGGCCCAACCATTCTTTTACGTGAGGCAGGGCGGATAAACCTTCAGGGTTGATAGCCCCTTTCATTGCGCCGCAGTCAGAATGGCCACAAATTACAATGTGCGTAACGCCCAGCGCTGCAACAGCGAACTCGACCGACGCGGTCATGCCGCCGGTTTCGTTACTGTGTGGCGGGATAACGTTGCCGGCATTACGACAAATAAACAAATCACCTGGCTCGGTCTGAGTCACCAGGTTAGGGTCGATCCGTGAATCGGAACAGGTAATAAATAACACTTCCGGGTTTTGGCCGTTGGCGAGCTTCTTAAACGCGGCTTTTTTTTCCGGAAATACGTCCTTTTGAAATTTTGCTACGCCAGAAATGACATGATCCATACCAACTAACTCCTCGTCGTTTGTAAGATTTATGATTGTTAAAATATTGTTATATTATAGTCTCATAGAAGAATAGCGCACCTCGTGATAGCTAAAAGCTATAAGAAGGGGAGGTTTTCTTCAACTTAGGTGGGACAGATATAACAAAAAGGCAGCCGGATGGCTGCCTTTTACGTTAACGACGCTTTGTTAAATCGGCTAGGTTGGGATACCCGATTTAGCTGGCGTGGGATTAAAACTTGATGGTTTCGACCCGAATATTCTTGGTTTGTGCCTGGTCGATATAATCCTTAATCATTTCCTTCACGTCAAACGCAATGGATTTGGTATTGGAAAAATCCAGCACGACTTTGGAATTACCGGGAATCGAATTCAGTTTTTTCAAAATGCTTGGCTTGTTGAAAAATGATACGTCCTCGGCCAGCACAATGTGGTGAGTGGTTTCGCCGTGATCTTCGTTAATGGTCTCTTTAAACTGGTACGCATTAAGGAAACTGCTTTTCAGCGTAAAGAAGATACTCACGCCAAGGCCAGCAAACACACCGGTTAACAGGTCGGTAAAAATCATCACAGCAATGGTGGTTACAAACGGCAGGAATTGCTCCCAGCCATTTTGATACATGACTTTAAACATTACCGGTTTGGTTAGCTTATAGCCTACCACTATTAAAATTGCCGCCAGTGAGGCCAGCGGAATCAAATTCAGCATGGATGAAATGGCCAGCACTGCAACCAGCAGGAAGATACCGTGCAAAATGGCTGACACTTTAGTTTTACCGCCAAACGCGATATTGGCTGAACTTCTGACAATCACCTGAGTAATCGGCAGCCCCCCAACCAGACCGGAAATAATGTTGCCCAGTCCCTGCGCTTTTAGCTCGCGGTTGGTTGGCGTAACGTTTTTCTGCGGATCAAGTTTATCGGTAGCCTCTACACACAGCAGTGTTTCAATACTGGCCACCGCTGCCATGACAATAGCAATGGTTAACACATCCATATTGAACATTTGTGAGAAGTCGGGGAAAGCCAGTTCCTGAGTGAAGTCGCTAAAGCTGTTAATTACCGGCAATGAGACGAGCATACTGGGATCCAGTGGCGTACCGGCCTGACTCATCATGACAGAAGCCAGAATACCTAACAGTACTACGACAATCGGGCCCTGAATGAGCTGAAAGATTTTGTGACGAGGGACTAAAAATTTGTCCCAAATGACCAACAGCACCAACGACACGCCGGAAATCAGGATCGCGGCCGGTGACAGTAGTCCCAGTGCGTGCTCTATGGCAGAGAAGGTATTCTCACCATTCGCGTGCACAAAGGCTTCTTCGCCAAGGAAATCAGCGTGCCAGCCAAACAGGTAAGGAATTTGTTTAAGAATGATCAGTAAACCAATACCGGCAAGCATACCGGTAATCACTGAGGTCGGTATAAAATACGCAATGAAGCCGGCCCGGGCGAAACCCATAATTAGCTGAATAACACCGGATAACACCACGGCAACCAGGAATAATTCCCAGCTACCCAGTGTAGCGATGGCATCAAATACGATCACTGCGAGGCCCGCAGCCGGGCCACTAACGCCCAGCCGTGAACCACTGAATAGGCCAACCACAATACCGCCGACAATACCGGCAATAATACCTGAGAACAGTGGCGCACCAGAGGCGAGCGCTATCCCCAGACATAGCGGCAAAGCAACGAAAAACACCACGATACTCGCGGGTAAGTCGTTCTTTATTTCACTAAAAGATAAGTCCAGTTTCATTAGAAAAAATCCCTGCTATTTATTGGCAACCAGTTGCTCCTCGGCATCAAAAGCCGATTCCATCGGGACGAATTTGCCAGCTTTTTCATCGTAGTTAAGCACTTCAGCCGTCTCGATGTTATAGAACCAGCCGTGCAGTTTTACCTGGCCGGTTGCGATTTTAGCCGCTACTGCCGGGTGGGTGCGCAGGTGTTGCAGTTGTTGAACGACGTTTTCTTCAGTCACCAGTTGCAGGTGATCGTCTTTGTTCAGTGAATCACAACCACAACGCTCTTTGACTACGTCGGTCGCTACTCGGCAATGGCCCAGCCACTCTTTTACGTGCGGCAATGAGGTCAGGGCTTCCGGCGCAATAGCACCTTTCATGGCGCCACAGTCGGAGTGGCCACACACTACAATGTGAGTCACGCCCAGCGCGGCCACGGCAAATTCGATAGAAGCAGTCATACCGCCTGTTTGATTGCTGTGAGGCGGTACAACGTTACCGGCGTTACGGCAGATAAACAGGTCACCGGGTTCTGTTTGGGTAACCAGGTTAGGGTCGATACGTGAGTCTGAGCACGTAATGAAAAGCACTTCAGGATTTTGACCCGTGGCGAGCTTTTTAAATGCAGCTTTTTTTTCTGGAAAAACTTCTTGTTGGAATTTTGCAACACCAGAGATAACGTGGTCCATTTAGTCGCTCCTAAATATGAAGATAGAGAATGATATAAAATACCAAATCATTGTTACCTGATAGGTTAATAGAAAAATAGTTTACTTCGTGATAGTTTATGGCTATATGATGGCTCAATAATTTGGACTTTAGTTTATGGTCGCGTCAACCAAGTCAGTGACTTACACACAGTTTCGATACTTTGTCGCGCTGGCCCGGGAGTTAAGTTATCGCCGGGCAGCACAGGTGTTAGGGATCAGTCAGCCAACCCTGACCTCGCAAATCAATGTGCTGGAGAAAAGCCTCGGCATATCGCTGTTTGAACGCTCCCGTAGTGGTACGTTGCTGTCGCCTGAGGGCCGCGCGCTGTTGCCTTTGGCCGAAGATGTGCTGCAGTCGTCCATTCGATTTGAAGAAAAAGCGCGGGATATCGCCGGTGGCAATCAAACCACTTACCGACTGGGAGTGCCGCCCACGCTGGGTCCGTACCTGCTGCCATTTATACTGCCGCAATTACATAAACGTTACGCCAAGCTAAAGTTCTACGTGCGTGAAGCGGCGCCGACTCAACTGGTGCAGGGCCTGTTTGATGGTCATTTTGATATCATTATTTCGCCGGGTTCCCAGGAATCCTCACAACTGGTAGCCAGTAAACTGTTTATTGAACCGCTCAAGTTTGTGGTGCCCAGCGACCACCCTTTGTCGGGCCTTCGTTATATTGAGCCGGAGCAGATTCATGGCGAAACGGTACTGACGCTGGAAGAAGCGCACCATTTCCACCACCAGGTGCATGAGATCTGTATGAAAATCGGCGCGCAGGTTACCCGGGATTACGAGGGCACGAGTCTGGATACGCTCAGGCAAATGGTGGTGATGGGCATGGGCGTGGCCTTCTTACCGGGCCTATACGTACACTCAGAACTGCATCAGCCCGACGAGCTGCATGTGTGCGAACTTAAAGATACGCCTATTGAACGTCAGCATAATCTGGTGTGGCGGAATACCGCGCCAGGGCGGGTGTTTTTCCGCGAACTCGGTAATGAAATCCGGCGCATCTTATCTGATACCCTGGGCCACGCGATCAGGGTAGACAGTTAAACCGCTGTACAGGGTAATCCTTACCGAAAGTGGCTTCGTTTTTACCCATTCTGTTAGCAACGCTTGTATTGCTGCCGAGCAGGCGGTGACAGGTGCTGCTCCAACGCTTTGATTTTCCTTCCGTTATAGAATTGTTCTGCGATACCCGCGGCTGTGCATCGTTTTTGCCCGGTTAATTTGCCATCCCGGCGGCCGGTTGCGCGGTCGTGTTGTTCGTTAAAAAGTATAAAAAACAAGCTGACTAATCGTTTGTCATGGCAAAATAGTATAAAATTCATCGTATCGTCATTATTTTTTCATATTTGCGTGGGTCGCCGATAATGCAAACAATACGCTGGCTTGAATTATTCAGCCTGTTCATTGTGTTGCCTCTGCTGTTTCTGGCTGGGGTAAAACACTTTGGTCCTTACCTGTTGGTGTTGCTGGCCGGGGTAGGCGGCGTTTGTTTGTGGCTGTTGGTATCAGACCGCACATTTAAGCGGGTCCGGTTATGGAACTGGCAGGCAGGTAAACCTCACCTTAAAGCTTCGCTGCGCCTGTTTTTACCCTGGGCGCTGGCAACTGCCGCCATAGTATACTTCTGGTTACCGGAGTCATTTCTGCAATGGCCGGCCGAACAAACCTCCCTATGGCTTTTAACACTGCTGTTGTACCCTTTGTTTTCGGTGATCCCGCAGGAAATTATTTACCGTACGTTTTTCTTTCACCGCTATAAATCGATTTTGCCCACTCACTCATTGCGGTTGGGGGCTAGCACTTTCTTGTTTGGCTTCGCCCATGCTATCTATGGTAACTGGCTGGCCGTTGCGTTGTCGGCGGTGGGTGGTGCGATGTTCGGCGTAAGGTATCTGCAAAGTCGCTCAACGGCGGTGGTGGTGATTGAACATTCTCTGTGGGGCTGTTTTTTGTTTACTATCGGTCTTGGCTCCTACCTGTCGTTACAACACAGCGTTTAAAGTCGCCTTCAGCCACCTGGGGCCGTGGGGGATAAATGACAGCGGCCTAAAAATCGCTGCCATAATTTCACATGGGCCTGCATAGCCTGCTGATACGCTAAAAAGCCACGGTGTTGTGCCGTTAAAAACTGCCGGAACGACGGCGGCAATGCTTCCTCGTTACGCCATTTGCTGAAAAGCGGAGCGAACTGATAATAAAAGTCGTTAATGCGCCCCCCCACTGGTTGGATCCGCTCAATAAAAAACAAGTAAAACACATTGCGTAAAATCGTTGCCTGGTCAGTGCAGGCGGTTTTAGCCAGCAATGGATCTAATTGTAAGGTAAGCGCTGGCAGACGCGAGGCTATCTGATGCCGGGCCTGCCACACTGAGGCTGGCAGGCGGGTGGCGCCAATGGCTTGCAACGCGGGTTCGAGACGGGACGTCATATTTGCGCGAGGGGATAAATAACGGTCCAGCTGTTTAAACACTGAGAGCTGACCGGCAATGTCGAGGGTGTCGGCCATTAATAGCGCTGGCTGAGGCCGGCTGAAGGCCGCCCGGGTTTCTTCGCTGAGTACCAGCATATTAGCCCAGTGAGTCGGGTAGGCGGCCTGTTTTGCGGCAGACCAGATTTCCATGGTGGCCAGCAATTCACGGTTAGCCTCGTCGCTTTTACTGCCCACAAAGCTAATGCAATCGGATAACGCTTTAAGCAATTGTCGTTCATAATCCAACCGCTGAGAAAAGTGCTGTACTTTACCTAGCGCGGTATTGCGCTCGGCGACCAGGTTGCCCAATTCACACTGCTGGAGCTGGTAGAACCGGGTCAGATTAATATCCAGAGGGGCGGGTTCTGCAAGCAAGGTATCGCGCAGCGGATAATCGGGGGGCGGCAGATCATCCGCAGCGGCGAGCTCAGTGTTAAGCACCCGGGCCAGTCGGTCGGTATACTCTGTAATGTCGTCGCTCACCTGATGGGGCGAGCAGCCTGTAACACCAAACAGTAAAACGAGGATAAAAGCTATCCCTCTGGTAATGTGCTGCCAGCCAGATTCCTGCAATGAGCTGCCCTTAAAGTAATTGTTGGTTCAGTTGTACTATGTCGTCCTGCGCGGCTTGCAGGTAGTGACCGCCAAATAATACGGCATGATTAAGGATGTGGTAAAGCTGGTATAGCTTGCGGCGGCTCTGATAGTCCTCATCGAGGGGCCATATCGCATTATATCCAGCGTAAAACTCGTCCGGCAGGCGGCCAAACAATTCGGTCATGGCGATATCGGTTTCGCGGTCGCCGTAGTAGGTGGCCGGGTCGAACAATACTGGTTGATGATGGTGGAAGCCGAGGTTGCCGCTCCACAAATCGCCATGCAATAACGAAGGTTGCGGCTGATAATGCTGCAGAAAATGGTAAATTCGGGTGGTACAGACATCAATGTTACACCAGACATGACCTTGTCTGGCCAGCAGTTCCAGCATGGCGCCAATACGGCTTTCGGCAAAGAAAGTGGCCCAGCTGTTGGTGCCGGTATTCACCTGAACAGAGCGTCCGATGTAATTATCCCGGGGCCAACCGTATTCCGGACCACTGGTGGTGCGGTGTAAATGGGCCAGCTGTTTTCCGCAGATCAGCCAGTCTTCATCTGCACTTTGTGAAAGCTTCAGATATTGCATTACCAGATATTCGTGAAGCTGATTGTTTTCTTCCAGCACGCCGTAACAAATGACTTTTGGCGTGCGAATACTGGCGGCATTGGCAAGCGCCTTCAAACCATCGGCCTCAGCGTCCAGTTCGGTATTATCGACCGAGGTTAAACTCCGGTATTTTACGAAGTAGCGCTGGTTGTCATCACGGATCACCGCACATTGATGGGTATCGCCTCCGGCTACCGGTTGACGGTTCTGACAGACAAATAAGTGGCCGGAGTGCTCACTGATTTGTTCGCTGATAAATTGCCACATGGTTGTATGCATCTTCACACTTTTCATGAGTATGGAATATATTTTTACCTTTGCCAGTGTCAACGCGGACGAATAATTGCCTGAATCCGACAAACCACCCAACTTAACAAATGAGAACGCTTGATTTAAGGCACTTTTTTTGTCTTTATAGCAGGTTACTACCATAACAATACGTTGTTTCTTCTTATGGCGCTTTCAACCAGACAAGTAGGGTTAGGACTCGGCCCTGCCGTTTTTCTGAGTATTTTACTGGGCTTTAGCCCCGACAATTTAAGTCAGCAGGGCGTGGCTGTGCTGGCCGTTACCCTGTGGGTTGCAATTTGGTGGATCACCGAGGCTATCCCCATCAGCGTGACTGCTCTGTTACCCATAGTGTTATTACCGCTGTTCGGCGGTGTCAACATCAGTGACGTTACGGCGTCCTACGGGCATAAATATATTTTCTTATACATGGGCGGTTTTATACTGGCCATTGCCATCGAGCGCTGGAACCTGCACCGGCGAATTGCACTGAATATCATCTATGTAGTGGGCAGTAACGTGCCACGCATTATCCTTGGTTTTATGCTTTCAACCGCTTTTTTGTCGATGTGGATTTCCAATACTGCCACAACGGTGATGATGTTACCCATAGGTGTTGCCGTGGCCAGTCAGTTTCTCGGCCATTCGGCGTTAAAGCCTAAAGAAGGTGAGCAGTTCAGTAAGGCACTGATGCTGGCGATTGCTTATTCAGCGTCCATTGGCGGGATGGCCACACTTATCGGTACACCGCCGAATCTGGTGTTAGCCGGTATCCTGCAGCAGATTTATGGCATTGATATCAGCTTTGCCACCTGGTTTATGTTTGGCTTCCCTATCAGTGTGGTATTGCTGACGATTTGCTGGGTATACCTCACGCGTTTTGCGTTTGCCTGTAAAGACAGTCAGTTCCCCGGTGGGCGCGAAGAAATAGCCAGGTTGCGTAACCAACTGGGGCCCATGAGTTATGAGGAAAAACTGGTCTTAGTGGTGTTTGTGGCCACCGCGCTGATGTGGGTGTGTCGCGCTTATCTGCAACATTTTGTGCCGCAACTGGATGACACTATTATTGCCATCACCGCTGCTGCCAGCTTGTTTATGTTTTCGTCCAAAGATAAGCAGCATGCCATTATGACCTGGGAAGAAGCGGTAAGAATGCCCTGGGGCACGATAGTGCTATTTGGTGGCGGGATTGCCATAGCTGGTGGTTTTCAAAAATCGGGTCTGGCGAACTGGATAGGCCAGCACCTTATTCTGCTGGAAGCATTACCCTTGTTCTTGCTGGTGGCCATTTTAATCGCCGCGGTGAATTTTTTAACCGAAATTACCTCCAATCTGGCAACGACAACGGTGTTGTTACCGATTCTGGCGCCCATGGCACTGGCGCTTGATGTGCATCCGTATACGCTGATGGTGGCGGTAACCGTGGCGGCGTCCTGTGCGTACATGTTGCCGGTAGCAACGCCGCCAAACGCGATTGTGTTTGGTTCCGGGTACTTAACAATAGCTGACATGTTTCGTACCGGTATCTGGATGAATTTTATATCGATTATCCTGCTGTCGTTAGCTGTTTACTGGTTGTTACCAGCGCTATGGGGCTTTGACTTAAACGGATTTCCGGCCGCGTTTTTGTCAAAAAGTGAGTAACTCCAGAACAGAGTCTGGCTGATTTGCAGCATTAGGGCAGGCGTTAGATTGACGGATGTTGTACACTTTGCTGCTTGCTTAGCGGTACAATCGCCGCCTCTGTTTTAAGGTGAATAATGAGCTTAGAGGGCCAACAATGAGCGCAGAGAATACCAAGCGCCTCAATAAATACATCAGTGATACGGGGTTTTGCTCCCGGCGTGAAGCCGACAAACTCATTGAACAGCAACGGGTGACTATCAATGATAAAAAGCCGGAACTCGGTACTAAGGTAGCGCCTGGTGATACGGTTAAAGTGGACGGTAAACGAATAGGCGCGGTGGCCCGGGATAAGTCTGACAGGGTCTATATTGTGTACAACAAACCCATTGGTATAACCTGCACTACAGAACGTCATGTGAAGGGGAATATCGTTGATGCGATTGGCCATAAACAACGTATTTTTCCCATTGGACGGCTCGATAAGCCTTCTGAAGGCCTGATTTTACTCACCAGCGATGGTGATATTGTGAATAAAATTCTGCGGGCCGAAAATGCCCACGATAAAGAATATGAAGTCACCGTTAATCAGCCGGTTAGCGAGCGTTTTTTACAAAAAATGGCCAAAGGCGTGCCCATATTAGGGACGGTAACCAAACCTTGTCAGGTGTTTCCCCGCGGTAAATTTAAATTCAACATTATTCTGACCCAGGGACTCAACCGTCAGATACGCCGCATGTGTGAGTTTTTGGGCTATGAAGTCACCAAACTGAAACGGACCCGCATCATGCACATTGAGTTAGGCAAGCTTAAACCCGGCCAGTGGCGTAATCTCACTGAGGCTGAGTTAAAAACGTTAAATCAGGCCCTTAAAGGCTCTCGTAAAACGGCCAGTTAGGTGATTAGGATCAAGCGTATACGGGGTAAAGTTACACCGGTAACCAACAATATGTGCTGAATCGCCTGATTTACATACGATCTGCGTAATCTAGCATTGCATGTGGCGTTTCACGGGTTATAATCCGAGCCAAATTAGTGCTTGTCGAAGCACGTAATGCCCCTGGTTGCAGGGGGTCACACTTTCTAATTTCAGACATTAAAACAAGTGGCACAGAGTAGGTGTCACCACTGTAAGGATATTTCATGCCAGTTATTACTCTTCCGGACGGAAGCAAGCGTTCCTTCGATAACCCTGTCTCAGTTTTAGATGTCGCTAACGATATCGGTCCTGGTCTGGCGAAAGCCACCGTAGCCGGTAAAGTCAACGGCGAACTGGTCGATGCGGTTGACATTATTGAACACGATGCCGATTTACAAATCCTGACCGTTAAAGACGAAGAGGGGCTGGAAATTGTGCGTCACAGCTGCGCGCACTTATTAGGGCATGCAATTAAACAGCTCTATCCTGACGTAAAAATGGCCATTGGTCCGGTGATCGACAACGGTTTTTATTACGATATCGACATGGAGCACTCGCTGACCCAGGATGATATCCAAAAGCTGGAAAAGCGCATGCTGGAGCTGGCTAAAACTAACTACGACGTAGTCAAGAAAACCGTTAGCTGGCAACAAGCCCGTGATGCTTTTGTTGAGCGTCATGAGCCGTACAAAATTGAAATTCTGGATGAAAACATCAGCCAGGATGATAAGCCAGGTCTGTATCACCACGAAGAATACGTGGATATGTGCCGTGGCCCTCACGTGCCGAACATGAAATTTTGTCATCACTTCAAATTAATGAAAGTGGCCGGCGCTTACTGGCGTGGCAACAGTGACAACAAAATGTTGCAACGTATTTACGGTACCGCCTGGGCTGATAAGAAGCAGTTAAAAGCCTATCTAACCCGCCTGGAAGAAGCCGAAAAACGCGATCACCGTAAAATCGGTAAAACGCTGGATCTGTTCCATTGGCAGGAAGAAGCACCGGGTATGGTGTTCTGGCACAACGATGGCTGGGCAATCTACACCGAACTGGAAAAGTACGTACGCGACATGCTGCGTAAATATGCTTACGACGAAGTAAAAGGTCCGTTGATGATGGACCGTGTGTTGTGGGAAAAATCCGGTCACTGGGATAAATACGCCGAAAACATGTTCACCACCGAATCAGAAAAGCGTGAATATGCCATTAAGCCGATGAACTGCCCCGGCCACGTGCAAATCTTTAACCAGGGGCTGAAGTCTTACCGTGACCTGCCACTGAGAATGGCTGAGTTTGGCTGTTGCCACCGTAATGAGCCGTCGGGTGCATTACACGGCTTAATGCGTGTTCGTGGCTTTACTCAGGACGATGCACACATCTTCTGTACAGAAGAGCAAATGCTGGATGAGGTGTGTAAATGTATCGATATGATTTACGATGCCTATCGCACGTTCGGCTTTGAGAAAATTGAAGTGAAACTGTCTACCCGTCCGGAAAAGCGTGTAGGGAGTGACGAAATTTGGGATAAAGCCGAGAAAGCGCTGGCCGATGCGCTGCACAGTAAGGATATTGAATTTAAATATCTGCCTGGCGAAGGCGCATTTTATGGCCCGAAAATCGAATTCACATTGTATGACTGTTTAGATCGTGCATGGCAGTGCGGTACGGTTCAGGCCGACTTCTCCATGCCGGGTCGTCTGGGATCGTCATATGTTGCCGAAGACGGTGAGCGTAAAGTACCGGTAATGATCCACCGCGCGGTACTGGGCTCGCTGGAGCGCTTCATCGGGATCCTGACAGAAGACTATGCCGGATTCTTCCCATTGTGGCTGGCACCGAAGCAAATGGTCGTGATGAACATTACCGATAATCAGGCTGAATATGCTCAACAAGTAGTCGATTCTTTGCAATCTCAGGGCTTCAGAGTGAAGACTGACTTGAGAAATGAGAAAATTGGTTTTAAAATTCGAGAACATACGCTAAAACGCGTACCCTATATGCTGGTGGTTGGCGATAAAGAGATGGAAGCAGGGAAGGTTGCTGTTCGCTCTCGTCGTGGTGAAGACTTAGGCAGTATGCCGGTAGAAGACTTTATTGCGATGGCGAATGAAGAAATCGCTGGAAAAATCATCAAATAACGGTATACTCGCGCATCTAATTATGCAGCGTGGCTGTCGTTGTATTATGCATATATGCAAATGTCTGATTTCTTGATAAATTTTTGAGAATGGGAAGTCAGGTAAAGATTAAAGAAGTTGGAGGAATAGCACATTAAAGGCGCTAACAATAAGGCTCAGGGTGACAAAGCCCGGATTAACGATGAAATCACTGCAAGAGAAGTGCGCTTAATCGGCGCTGATGGAAGCCAGTTAGGCGTTGTATCGCTTAGCGAAGCAACGAGTACTGCTGAAGCAGCAAGTTTAGATCTTGTTGAAATTAGTCCGAACGCTGAGCCGCCAGTCTGTAAAGTCATGGACTACGGCAAGTTCCTCTTCGAAAAATCGAAGGCTCAGAAAGAGCAAAAGAAAAAACAGAAGCAAATTCAGGTCAAGGAGATTAAATTTCGCCCTGGCACTGATGAAGGCGATTACCAGGTAAAACTGCGCAACCTGCGTCGCTTTCTGGAAGGTGGCGATAAAGCCAAAGTCACGATCCGTTTCCGCGGACGTGAAATGGCTCACCAAGAGATTGGCATTGAACTTTTAAACCGCGTTAAAGTTGATTTAGAAGAGATTGCTAACTGCGAGTCTTTCCCACGTCGTGTGGAAGGCCGTCAGATGATCATGGTGCTCGCCCCACTTAAGAAGTAGTAGTGGTCTTTAAAGTTTTTGGGAGTCTGCACCCCAAAACACCCTGCTGCAAACATTAACTGGTTCATAAGATGACTGCACATCTGAGTAACCAACCCTAAACAATGCGGAGTTTTAGCAATGCCTAAAATGAAAACTGTTAGTGGTGCTGCCAAACGTTTCAAGAAAACGGGCTCAGGCCGCTTTAAAAGCAAACAGTCTCACTTACGTCACATTCTGACTAAGAAGAGCTCTAAGCGTAAACGTCACCTGCGTGGCAAAAAACTGGTTCATGACTCTGATACTAAATTAGTACAGCGCATGCTGCCTTACGTTTAAGACTGGGAGACTGAATAATGGCAAGAGTTAAACGCGGCACTATCGCACGTGCTCGTCACAAAAAAGTTTTAAAACAAGCTAAAGGTTATTACGGTGCTCGTTCACGTGTTTATCGCGTAGCGGTACAGGCTGTAACTAAAGCTGGTCAATATGCTTATCGCGACCGTCGTCAGCGTAAACGTCAATTCCGCCAACTGTGGATTGCACGTATCAATGCTGCGGCTCGTCAAAATGGCATGTCATACAGCCGTTTCATTAACGGTCTGAAGAAAGCGTCTGTTGAAATCGATCGTAAGATCCTTGCCGACATCGCAGTACATGACAAAGCGGCTTTCAGTGCATTAGTCAATGCGGCTAAAGGCGCATTAGCTTAATTATTAACTAATTAAGTTTAAGTTCTTTCGGAAAACGGCGAGCAGGATGCTCGCCGTTTTTCGTTTCTGCAAGAAAAATCCTCAGCAGGCCAACTTGACGGCCAAAAGCAAAAACGGCAATACTAGCGCTGCAGCTAAATATCAAAGCCCGCCAATGCAGTAAAATTGTCAGACATGCTATTTACCTTAATATCACAGCAAGTTAAAAGGATTTAACCATGGTCTACCTGGAAATTAGCGGCCTTATTCTGTTTATTGTTTTGATGACTCTGGGCTACAGAAAAAATAACCGCAATATGATGCTGATATTTGCCTTATGTCTGCTGGTTGGGCTAGCCGGCCCTGATTTTGTCAGTGGCTTTATTGAAGGCTTTAATGCCAGCAAACAGGCCGCTTAGTTTTTTGAACCGCTGATAAAAACGATTTCTCACAAAAAAATACCAGCGGCAATAATACCTGTTCAAGAAAGGCGTATGCCGCATGGCTGCTGGCCTGCCTACTCATCGAAATGCTTTTATAATACCAATCCGCACAGTAGTTTACCCTCTCAGCAAGACTGTCAGGTTTTCTGGCTAGGCTTGGTTGCACAGGTTTGGTGGTTCCAAATCAAGCAAGCGTAACAACGCCAGAAAGTCTGACAGCCTTGCCCAAAGGGAGTGGCTAAAACGACTTACATCTGTGTTGCGTCCTCTGGACATAGAATGACTATGCCGCAGAGAACGCGTCGTGATCTAAGTCGTTTTGTCTCACTCTGAGAGGGTAAACTACTGTGCGGATTGGTATATCTTGCTGATTATCATCTTGTATTAATAAAACCTTCACCCATTTGTCATGTGGTTGTCACCGCATTTTCACACCTTGTGTTCAAGCTGTTGGCGCAAAATTAATCCGGGTATAGCACTCAGGCCGCTGTATTCATGCACACACAAGATGGAAAAAATAATGCAAAAAGAACTATTTCGCGGTATTCGTTATTCTGCGCTGGCGTTCGCCATTGCAATGGGATTATCAGCCTGTTCACTGGACGGTGACGACGGCGTTGATGGAGCAACTGGTGCTGAAGGCCCACAGGGGGCACCCGGCGAACAAGGCCCGCAGGGCGAGAGTGGCGATTCAGTAGGTAAATTAACCCGTATCGCTACCGTACCTCTGGGCGCGGAAGTCACCGGTATCTTTTTGACTGATGAGGGCGATCTGTTCTTTAACGTGCAGCACCCATCAGGCACCAATACCGCTACTAACAGCATTAACAGCATGCCCATTAACACCGGCACCGTGGGTGTACTGGCCGGCGTAAACTTTAATAATCTGCCCGCTACGTTACCGGATTCACCGGTACCTGCTTCACAGGAAGAAAAAGAGCTGGTGACTACTGCTATTGGTCAGTATCAGGTACTGGGTCAGACCGGCGATACATACAACGGTGAGCTGCCTGAAGGTCTGGGTCACATTTATACCCTTGACGGCGGGACGCTGGTACTGGAAAACGACATGCCTGACTTTAACGGCTTCCTGCCTACCGGCGAAGGCCAGGGCTACCTGTTTTCAAACTGGGAAGAGCTGCCAGGCGGCATGAGCCGTATGCAGATCGAACGTGACGAGCAGGGCATGTGGACTGTTACCGATGTTATGATGCTTGACTTCTCGCCTGTATGGGGCACTGCCGCTAACTGCTTTGGTTCAATGTCACCGTGGGGCACACCACTGACTTCAGAAGAGTGGGTAGTTGATTCAACTGTCGACAGCACCACTGATGCCAGCTGGAATGATCCTAATGAAGTGGCTACCAACGCACGTATCGGCCGCATGTGGGAAATGACCGCACCAGACGTACCCAATCCTTATAACTACGGCTACATTGCTGAAGTCACTGAGCCTGCTGCCGATGAGCCAGTTATTGTTAAGCACCTTGCGATGGGCCGTTATGAGCACGAAAACTCAACAGTCATGCCTGATGGCCGCACTGTATACCTGTCTCAGGACGATACCGGTGGTGTGTTGTTTAAATTTGTTGCTGACGTTGCTGAAGATTTAAGTGCCGGTACCTTGTACGGCGCCAAACTTACTCAGGATGTGGGCCAGAACGATCCGGCTACTACTGGCTTTGATGTTGAGTGGGTAGAGCTGGCCAGTGGTGACAACCTGACCATCCGCGCCTGGATTGACGAATACAATGGCATTGGTACCGACGATTACGTTGACGGCGAAAGTTCTTATATCACGCTGGCCGATGTTGCAGCCTGGGCCAATGGTGATGCCACTTACCCAACCGTTGCTAACGGCGGTGGTAAAGTGACTGCCGGTCAGCCAATGGATGACCGTGTAGCCTTCCTTGAATCACGTGCTGCGGCTAAAGCGCTGGGCGCGACTGCTGAATGGCGCAAGCTGGAAGGTATCTCGGTAAACCACAAGCGTGCGAAAGAAGCGGTTGAAGGCGTAGATACTATTGCTGACGAAATCGTGACTGACGCTTACGTTTATATCGGTATCTCTGACATCGATAACACCATGATCGACGGTGAAGGTGACATGCAGCTGTCTACCCGTGTTAAAGACTGTGGTGGTGTTTACCGTGCTCGTCTTGGCGAGAACTACAACATCTCTCGCATTGAGCCTGTGGTAATGGGTTCTACTTACCGTTCAAGCCTGACCGGTGCAGAGCGTTGTGATGTGGACCAGCTGTCGCAGCCAGATAACGTTATCGTAATGAACGATGGCCGTATTCTGATTGGCGAAGATGGCTTCCAGGAAAACAATACCCTGTGGATGTATGAGCCTGCTCAGAAGTAAGTAAAACTCTGTCCAATTTGTCCGGGTGCCTGGCACCCGGATTTTTGCGTTTATGACATTATGAAAAAAACAACGATTACACTGACAATGCTAACACTGCTGAGCACCATGCTTATCAGTGCCTGCAACGACGAAAGCGCGGTACAAACCAGCGCGCAAAACTCGGTTTACCCTTATTCGGAAGGGGATGACATCCCCGCACTGGCGTACATGGAGCACAATGAGGTGTATAACCCCGAGTCGGTTATTCCGCCGCAGTGCTACACCAAAACCAACGGCAAAAATAACCCGTGTTATGCCTGCCACCAGAGCTACGATTCAAGCGAGAACCGGCCCAACCAGATGGGCGACGGTACCTTACAGGGCAACTATGAATTCTCGGATGTGGGGCTGAGCAACAGCTGGAAAAACCTGTTCGTTGACCGCCGCGAACTGATTGCCGGTATCAGTGATGAAGCAATACTAGACTATATCGGCGAGGATAATTACACCGTCAGTACCGCCAATGGCCTGCCGGTCGAGATGCAAATTAAACAACTCAGTTATCCCGAAAAAGCCTTCGGTGAGCACGGCATTGCCAATGATGGCAGCGGTTGGGTAGCGTATAACTACAAGCCGTTCCCCAGCACGTTCTGGCCAACTAATGGCTCTACCGGTGATGCGATGATCCGATTACCTGCTGCGTTCCAGCAACTTAACGGTGAATACAGCGAGGACGTCTATCTGGCCAATCTGACCTTGCTGGAAATGGCCCTCAAAGATGTGAATACGCTGGCTGTGCCAGCCCTTGATGAACAGACTATCGGCCAGGATTTAAACGGCGACGACACGCTCACTGATAATATTACCCGGATCCAGCGTCAGTCTCATTATGTGGGGGATGCCAGCGCAATAGCACTGAGCTTTCAGCTTTACCCGCAAGGGACTGAACTGTTACATACCGTGCGGTATATTGGCGTGGATGACAATGGCGGAATATACAACGCGCCGCGGATGAAAGAAGTGCGTTACATGCAAAAAGCCCTGTTCCGCACCAAGGAGAGTCTGGCATCGGCTTATTATGCCGAAGCCAAAGACAAAGCGTTTGAGAAGCTGCCACAAACCCGCTACCTCGGGGCAGAACAGGGCATTGATAATGGTTTCGGCTGGACGCTGAATGCTTATATCGAAGATGCACAAGGGCAACTGCGCCCGCAGCATGAACAGGAGCTGGCGTTTTGTAATGGCTGTCATAAAACGGTGGGCTCAACCTTTGATCAGACCTTTTCTTTTGCCCGCAAGGTGCCCGGTGCAAAAGGCTGGGGCTATATCAATCTGCACGAGATGGAAGATGTGCCCAATATCAACGAGCAGGAAGGTGAATTTCTCACTTATATGAAACGCGTAGGGGGCGGTGATGAATTCCGCCAGAACGCTGAAATGCTGGGTCGCTGGTTTACCGACAATGGTGAGCTAAACGAAGCAAAAGTAAAACAGGCGAACTCGGTGTATGAGCTTATTACCCCGATTCCGGAACGTGCCCTGGCACTGAACAAAGCTTATCAGACCATTGTCAGGGAACAGAGCTATTTGTTTGGTCGTGATGCCACTATTACAGAAGCGGCCAATGTGCTCAGCGAAATTGATGCCGAACAACCCCCGTTGTTGCCGGAACACCGCTATCACTGGGATATGCGCCTCGATTGGTTTGCCGATAGCCCCAGTAAGGTGGCAGAAAACCGATAAACGACATGTCTTAACCGGCCGCGACCGCCGGTTAAGACACTTCCAGTGCGGTTAATGCCTGCCATAAAAACGTCGCTACCGGCCCCTTCGGACGTTTCTTTTCTCGTACCAGGTTTATCTCGCCACGAATGGATGAGGTGACATCCTCTAACAATAATTGCACCAGTTCCCCGGACTGTAGTTCGTCGGTAATGGTATTTTGCGGAATATATCCCCAGCCAGCACCGCGCAGTAGCAAACCTTTCTGAATGGTTGTGTCATTGGTTCGGATGGTTGAACTGGGTACCACCCCCATGACTTTTTCGATATTGAGGTCGATATCAAAAGATTGCGGCATCAGTAAGGGAATATCCCTGAGCTGGCTGGAGGACCCCGGCTGCCGGTCAAACTGGCTGAGCAGCCGCTGATGGATCACGGCCACTACATCAAAGCGGCCAAAGGGCTGGGTTTCAAAACTGGCCAGTTCATGAAACGAATGAGTCCAGGGCGAAATGGCAATATCCGCGCTGCCATCAATCAGGCGTTGAATGGCGCCTAAGCGCTGGACCGCTGAAATATACAGTTCGGTTTGCGGAAATCGCTGCTGTGTGTCGATGATTGCGTCGAAAAAACTGCTTTGCTGGCATATAGTGTCAAAGGCGAACTCGATTTTACTCTCATGCCCCTGTTTTAAATGCGAGGCGAGTGTGCTGATATCTTTTTCCTGACGTAACAGATAGCGACAATGGGGCAGTAAACGTTGCCCGTCAGCGGTAAGTTGGAGTCGGTTAGCGGTTTTTGTCAGCAAGGAGAGCTGCAGTTCTTCCTGCAAACGCTTAATAGCAATCGATAACGCCGGTTGGGTCTTATGCAGAATTTCAGCGGCTCGGGCGATACTGCCGTGTTCAGCGACGGTAACAAACATGCGTAATTGTTCGAGTGTCATAAATTAAATTTAAGTTTTTAGTAAAATAGATTAAATATTATTTTGGTTTAAGTTGGCGTATATTGCCAGTGACTAATATCAGGAGAGATGAAGTGAACCTCATGAGTCTGACTCGCAGCAGCCTGGTCGCTGCGCTGTTGATTGCCCTAAGCGGTTGCAGTGGTGAAGCCGAAACAGCGGTTGCCGAAAACCAAAATACGAAACTGGTGAAAATCATTACCCTCAATAGTGTGGATCGCGGTGGCTACCGCGAATTTCCTGCCGTCGTTGAAGCCAGCGAGGAAGCCACCCTGGCTTTTCGGGTGTCGGGCGAACTCAATTCTCTCAATGTAACCGCTGGCCAGCATGTAAACGCCGGAGACATAATGGCTACGCTGGACCCCTCTGATTATCAGATCGCGGTGGATCAGGCCCGGGCTAATTATGATTTGGCCAAAGTGCAGTTTGACCGTGCTAAAACCCTGCTCGATAAACAACTGGCCTCAAAAGCCGGTTTCGATGAAGCGCAGGCGCAGCTTAAAGTGGCCGAGGCGGCGTTAAAGTCAGCCCGCACCAACTTAGCTTATACCGAACTTCATGCGCCTTTTACCGGTCAGGTTGCCCAGCGTTACGTGGAGAATTACGAGAGTATTACGGCTCAGCAGCCGGTATTTTCGCTGCAGAAGAACACCGTGGTCGACGTGGCCGTGCAGATCCCTGAAGATATGCTCTCAAACGTAGACAAAGACAGCCAGTACCAGCCGGAGGTCCGCTTTGATACCCACCCCAACGAAGTCTTTCGCGCCAAACTCAAAGAATATGATACCGACGCTGACGCCGCTACCAATACCTACAAAGTGGTGTTTCAGCTGACCCGGCCAGAATCCTTTAATGTGTTTCCCGGTATGTCTGCTACGGTCAGAGCGCAGCTAGACCAGATCATGAAAGTGAAAAGTGGCGGCTGGAATGTGCCGGCTGCGGCTATTTTCTCCGATGGCACCGGGGCGAGCGAGCAGAGTTATGTGTTTGTGGTGAACAGCAATAACCAATTGGAGAAGCGCGCGGTGACCCTGAGCAGTATTACCGACGACGGCTTTGTGGTGACCGACGGCTTACACGATGGCGAGCACATTGTAGCCGCCGGCGTGCACCGCTTAAAAGCGGGTGAAACCATTCGGATCTGGCAAAAAGAGCGGGGGCTGTAAGCGTGAATATCGCCGGATATTTTGTTAAAAACCGCACTACAAGCTGGTTGGTGACACTCATTCTGCTAATTGGCGGCACCATTGCCTTTTTCGGCCTGGGAAGACTCGAGGATCCCCAGTTTACCATCAAAAAAGCCATGGTGATCACGCAGTACCCGGGCGCGTCCCCCACACAAGTGGAAGAAGAGGTCACGTATCCTATCGAGAACGCCATTCAGGAATTGCCGTACGTAGATAACATTACGTCCATTTCTACGGCGGGTCAGTCACAAATTACCGTGGAAATGAAAAGCATTTACCGCAAAGAGGCGCTGCGGGGAATTTGGGAAGAAATGCGGCGTAAAATTAACGATCTCACACCGTCGCTTCCCGCAGGCGTTTACCCGCCACGAGTCATGGACGACTTTGCCGACGTGTACGGCATGCTTATCGCTATTAACGGCGAAGGGTATCAGTACAAGGATATTAACGATTATGTGGATTACCTTAAGCGCGAACTGATCCTGGTAGATGGTGTAGGCAAAGTAACGGTACAGGGCGAGCAGCAGGAACAGGTGTTTGTTGAGATTGCCCGCTCACAAATTGCATCACTGGGGATAAGCCCCAGCCGCATCAGCGCGTTGCTGGTGAGCCAGAACCAGGTGTCTAATGCCGGTAAGGTCAAAATTGGTGATGAGTATATCCGCATCAATCCTACCGGTGAATTTGAATCGGTACAGGAGCTGGAAAACCTGCTGATAAGCCAGGCCGGTGCCTCTGAGCGCATTTATCTGGGCGATGTAGCGCGAATTTACCGTGGCTACCAGGAAGTGCCGTCTAACCTTATTCACTATAACGGTGAACAGTCACTGTTACTGGGTATTTCTTTTGCCGATGGCGTAAATGTGGTGGAAGTCGGTGAACGCATTATGCAGCGCCTCGACGAACTGGAATACATGCGGCCGGTGGGCATGCAAACCAGCTTTATTTACAACCAACCCATTGAAGTCGATAACTCGGTGCAGGGGTTTATTCTTAACCTGGCCGAGGCCGTGGGCATTGTTATTGTTGTGCTGCTGATATTTATGGGCGTTAAATCCGGCCTGTTAATTGGCCTGATCCTGCTGTTAACCGTGCTGGGCAGCTTTATTTTTATGCAGCAAATGGAGATTAATCTGCAGCGCATTTCTCTGGGAGCGCTGATCATTGCGCTGGGGATGCTGGTGGATAATGCCATAGTGGTGACCGAAGGCATTCTCATCGCCATGAAAAGGGGCTACAGCAAAGCGCAGGCGGCCTCTTATGTGGTGAGCCAGAACATGTGGCCGTTGTTAGGGGCTACCGTTATTGCCATTATTGCCTTTGCGCCTATCGGGTTGTCCAGTGATGCCACCGGTGAATTTGCCGGTAGCCTGTTCTGGGTGTTGTTTGTCAGCTTATTGCTGAGTTGGGTAACCGCCATTACGCTCACGCCCTTTTTTGCCTCATTGCTGTTTAAAGATGCTGATAACGCCAGCGATGATGAACTTAAAGGCAGCGAAGAGCTCTACAACGGCCTGATTTTTGATGTATTTAGCACCATCCTGCACGTAGCGCTCAAGTTTCGGGTGATCACGGTAGTCGCCATGGTGGCCTTACTGGTGAGCGCCGTGATTGCTTTTGGCAGTGTTAAACAGTCGTTTTTCCCGCCGTCCACCACACCGATGTTTTTAGTGGATATCTGGCATAAAGCCGGTACCGATATTCGCGTCAATGCCGATAAAATTAACCATATTGAACAGCACCTGTTAAACGAAGACGGCGTGGAGGAAGTTACGTCTACGGTCGGGCAGGGGCTGACCCGCTTTATGCTGACTTACCAGACCGAGAAAAGCTATCCGACCTACGCACAACTGATTATCCGGATGCGCGATGGCGAGGCGCTGGAAGCGCAGTTACCGCGTTTACGGGATTACATGGAAGCCGAATTTGGCGAAGTGTTTTATAAGATTAAGCGACTGGAGATTGGCCCTTCTACCGACGCGAAAATTGAGGCGCGTTTTAGTGGCCCGGAACCGACCGAATTGCGCCGCTTAGCCGATGAGGCTAAAGCTATTCTGGCGGCCGATAGCGGGGCGCGCAATATTCGCGACAACTGGCGTCAGCAAACCAAGGTGATCCGCCCCATCTTTAATGAAGCGGCAGCGCGCCGGGTGGGTATCAGTAAAGCCGATTTGGATACTTTGTTACTGACTAGCTTTTCGGGCGCTCAAATTGGTGTTTACCGCGATGGCACCGACCTGTTACCCATTATCAGCCGGCCACCACCACAGGAACGTCTGACGGCCGACAATCTGGAAAATCTGCAAATCTATTCGGCTACCGCCCAGCAGTATATTCCGGTGACCCAGGTGGTAAAAAGCTTTGATGTTAACTGGGAAGATCCCATCATCATGCGACGAGACCGAAAACGGACTCTGACCGTTATGGCTGATCACGATATTCTGGGCAATGAAACGGCGTCTAAATTATTCTCGCGGGTGCGGGCAGACATTGAGGCTATCCCACTGCCAGACGGCTATGAGCTGGAATGGGGCGGCGAGTTTGAAGCCTCAAGCAAAGCGCAAGAAGCCATCTTTGGTTCGTTACCGGTGGGCTATCTCATCATGTTTATTACCACCGTGTTGCTGTTTGCTTCAGCCCGGATCGCTGCCATCATCTGGGCCTGTATTCCACTGGCGTTAATTGGCGTAAGTTACGGTTTGTTGATTACCGGTGCACCCTTCGGGTTTATGGCCTTACTGGGTTTTCTAAGCCTGTCGGGCATGATCATTAAAAACGGTATCGTACTGGTTGAGCAGGTAAAACTGGAGCTTGAAGAAGGTAAGGCGCCGTATTCTGCTCTCTTTCATGCCACCCTGAGCCGGGTCAGACCGGTGTGTATGGCGGCGATAACCACCATCCTCGGTATGATCCCACTGTTATTCGATGACTTTTTTGCCAGTATGGCGGTGGTGATTATGTTTGGACTGGGTTTTGCCACGCTGCTGACGCTGGTGTTTGTACCGGTGCTCTACAGTCTGGTGTTTAAAATTCAAAAATAGCCAGCCGGCAGGTTGCCCACGCAACCTGCCTTGTAACTCTTGCAACAACAGCCTGTAAGAGTTTTCTATATTGGCTTCGCCCCTGTCTTTTTAATTTTTAATGTGTTGAAATATAAAGAGTTAATTATTGGTATAACTCTCGCATTAGTTCTTGTGTTGTTTTCATACGCGCATCAGTTTTTCAACGCTTGCGCAATTTTTCAAAGACAAGGAGCAAGACATGAATACCGATATCGCTAAAGGTAAGTGGAATCAGTTAACCGGTAAAGTAAAGCAGAAGTGGGGCAAACTTACCGATGACGAAGTAGAACAAATGGAAGGTAACTTCGAAGAGTTCTACGGCAAAATGCAGGAAAAGTATGGCATGAGCCGCGACAAAGCGCGTCTGGAATTTGATTCGCTGAACAGCTAATACAAGAGCCCCGGCTAGCGCCGGGGCTTTTTCTTTGTGGGCTAAGCTACGCTTAGAAAGCGTAGGTCAGTGTAAGCGAGAAAGTACGGCCTGCTGAGGGCTTAACCACTACAGAGTCAAATAGATCCGCAGAGGTGAAGTAGTCTTCATCCATAAGATTATTCACTTGCAGTAAGCCGGTAAATGGCCCCTGAGCATAGCTCACCGAGCCATTAACAATGCTATAGCTTGGTAGCATTACGGTTTGCATAATGTCAGTGTAGGTTTCATCTACCCAGGTAAGACCCAGGCTACCGGTAACATCCCCTGCACCCAGCTCCTGTGCCCAGGTACCATAAATACTGACGATATTATCCGGTAAACCGCCGCGTTCCATACGGGTGTTCATGCCCACAAACGCAGAACGAGGTCCGGCAATCCGACCGCCGTATACGTCTTCAGGGTTCAAACCGTTCTGAGCCGCGAAATCGGCGCCGTTAATAACAGCCAGCGCACCGTTACTGACTTCCTCAGTGTTGGTATGCGTAGCGGTTGCCAGTATCGACAGGTTTTCATTTACCAGCGCGCGCATTTCAAACTCCAGACCGTCACCATATACGGCTACCAGTGCACCGGTTTGACTATCGCGATAGGTTTTGTCCTGATCGTACCAGGCCACAGCGGTATATAAGCGGTTATCCAGCAGGTTCATCTTGATGCCGATTTCCTGCAGGGTAGACTCCTGAATGTACTGGCTGTTTTCAATGGTGGTGGGAATAATACCGCCTAACTGATTAGTACTGAGTGAGTTCGACTCAGAGTAAGTCACGTAAGGGATAATGCCATCGGCGTTATAAGACAGGCTGGTGTTAAAACTGAACGCCGTGTCACTGCCGCTGACTACGCCATTGCCCTGAGGATCGCCTAAGTAAGCAACCCAACCATTCTCAGACTCCACATCAAAATAGTCGTAACGTGCACCCAGTAATAAACTCAGCTTGCCGTAGGTGACATCAGTCAGGAAGAAAGTTCCCACGTTGGCCGTTTTAGACAAATGCACTTCATTGAAATTACGCGTCAGCGTACCATCAACGCCGGTAACGTTGCCGTCTGCATCGTACAGCAGGGTCGCATTCTGATAAGGGTCGAATGACGCCGGGGAAATCCGGTCGTTAGCCGTTGGCCCAACGGTAATATCCCGAAAGTCAAAGGTTTCATCCATCCAGGCCGCGTAATTATCGAGTTCTTCTTTACGGTAATTAACGCCAACAATACTGTTGGCCATAAAGCCGTCGCCTTCATACTCAAAGGTCAGGCTGCTGCGTAATTCATACAGGAAAGCATCCGGATAAAAAGCGGTAAAGCCCCAGCTTTGGTATTTGGTGTGATCCATGTAGTCATAAAACGCTTCGTTTTTCCACACGGTGCCGCTGTCGAACTCATGGGTAATGTCGAAGTATGCGGTGATAGCCGTGGTGTCGGCATAATCGTGATCGTCAATGAATGTGGTCTGGTGATCAATCTGTGCGGTGCCCACATCGGTCAGGGCATAGGGGTTGTCCAGCGAGCGGTCGGCCAGGAAGTTACCAAAGCCACCGGCACAGCTGACTTCAAAACCATTGTACATGGCGTTACCCGCGCCCGCATCAGCGGCGGTACACCAGCTATTGACGTTGCTAAAGGCATTATTGAGAAAGCTCGGTGCAAACGGAGCTATAAAAGAGGACTCCTGCGGCAGCAGGGTCTCTGCACCAATAGGGTTGTCGGAATTGCGGATGGGGGCAGCCCCGGTAATGTAAGTACCGTTGTCAATTAAATCCTGGGTGACACGGTTCCAGCCCGGTACCTGAATACTGTCGGTGGTTTGATACTGGACGCCAAACTGCAGGGTGGTGCTGTCGGATAAATCAAAGTCTACCGCGGCCTGGATCAGTTCACTGGAAGGCTCATAGCCATCGTAGAATGATTCAGAGTCCTCCACTTCAGCAAACAATTGCAAACCACCGTATTTACCGCCAATTTCCAGAGGAATGCCCAGGCTGCCGGACAGGATCCGCTGATTATACGAGCCCACGGTGACCGACACTTCACCGGTGACTTCATCAATGTACTTACTGCCGCCCACTTTGGCCGACTTAGGTGTATAGTTTAGCTGTCCACCCACGCTGCCACTGCCGTACAAAGGCGACACCGGCCCACGCATTACCTCGAGTTTTTCAGCACCCCGGACAATGGTGTTAAAAGCCCCCGGGTTGGCGATGCGACGAAACCCCCGAAAATAGTTATCGGCGGGCTCTCCGCGAATGTCCATGGCGCCTTTAATACCAAAAAACGAACTGGTAAATGCACCGGGAGTTAACCGAACCAGATCATCAACGCTGCGCAGCGCAAATTTATCGACCAGGTCCTCGCTGATTTCGGTAATCGAACGGGGGGTTTCATAGAGGCTTTTATCCAAGCCAAAAGCACTGCTGTTTTTGCCATCGGGCATAATTGAGTAGTAGTCAGTTTTCTTACCCATGACATCAATTTTTTCTACGTCAGCTTCGCTGACTTCTGATGTTTCCTGAGCTACAACGGCGAACTGGCTGCTAAGAAAAAATAACGCAATACCGGCCGCTATCGGATTAAACGAATAGGTGTGCTTCATAGAATTCCCTGTTGAGTGTTATGGAAAAGTCCCGCACCCCCCGGAGCACATCGCGTGCCAAAACCTGACCAAGTGGTCTGAATTAACCCAAAGTATAAAGTAATACAATTAAAACCTGAACCAGAAATCGGTTATAAAATACAATAATATCAACTAGTTAGTTGTTTTTTAGTAAAAAAGAATATTTATTCAAAAGATCCGGGATCGGCACGGGTTAAAATACCTGTGGGCGCACTATCTGCCCGAATTTGCACCAAAACAACACCTACCTGCACGATAAACAAACAAGAAATTACGACCAGTGACAAAATAGGGCAGTTATGGCTGGTGACCTCACAGTTGAGTGGTTTATGGCCTGAATAAAATATCGCGCTGCCTGACTGGTTGCTAATGCAATCAGATGCTTATTTGCTATAGTCATGAGCATTACCGCAAAACAGGAGCTGCTTGTGTTAGTGCAACAAGAAACCGGCCTTATCGTCATTGATGTTCAGGGCAAACTGGCAAGGTTAGTGGATAACAGCGACGCCATGATTGAAGCCATCGCGACGATGATCAGAGCCATGCAAATCTTAGGTATTCCGCTGCTGTTTGTGGAACAGCTACCTGACAAACTTGGCGCAACGGTGGAGGAACTCAATCAGTTTATCCCTGCCGGAGAAGCTTTTTCAAAAGCCACCTTCAGCGCACTGCGTACCGACAGCATTGAGCAACAAGTTAAAGCACTGAATCGCTCGCAATGGCTGGTATGTGGTATTGAATCGCATATTTGCGTTTATCAAACCGTTATCGACCTGCTGGCCAGCGGTAAGCAGGTGCATTTATTGAGCGACTGCGTGTCATCACGTAACCCGGCTAATAAACAATTGGCGCTGCAAAAAATGCAAGGGGCCGGTGCGGAGCTCACCTGTGTGGAAATGGCCTTGTTTGAATTGCTTGAAAGAGCAGACACCGATCAGTTTAAAGCCATTCTGCCGTTAATAAAGTGATCGCGATGAACTAAAAAGGCCGGCGATGGGCAGGTTTTCCCGCCAATTCATGGTTTTTTTGATTTTATTTGCGTAAATCAGCTTGTTAGGGTAGCCGCGGCTTTTATCCTTTGTGTAAAATAACGGCCTTTTATTTACCTGCTGCCAGGCTGGCCATTTACGGCCAGACCAAACAGCGGGTGTTAGCAGCATATTAAGTACCAAGTTGGGGAAATCATGGAGCTTGAAGCGATAGTCAGTCAGGCCAAAGCGCAGATTGACGCTGCCAGCGACGCAGCAACGCTCGACCAGGTGAGAGTTGAGTTCATGGGCAAAAAAGGCAAGCTGACCGACCTGTTAAAAGGGTTAGGACAGTTGTCTGCCGAAGAGCGTCCTCTTGCCGGACAAAAAATTAACGTGGCCAAACAAGAAATTCAGCAGGCCATCAGTGCTAAAGGCGACGCGTTACGTACCGCTGAGTTAAATAAAAAACTTAGCGAGGAAGCGATTGATGTCACCTTACCGGGCCGTAGTGAACTAAACGGTAACCTGCACCCGGTATCGCGCACCATTGCCCGAATCGAACAGTTTTTTGGCGAGCTGGGTTTTGCCGTAAAAACCGGCCCGGAAGTAGAAGACAGTTTTCATAACTTTGATGCGCTGAATATCCCGGCTAATCACCCGGCTCGTGCCGACCATGATACCTTCTACTTTAATCCTGAAATTATGCTGCGTACGCAGACTTCAGGTGTGCAAATTCGCACCATGGAAGCCGAGAAGCCGCCACTGCGGATCATTTCTCCCGGTCGTGTTTACCGGAATGACTACGATCAGACCCACACGCCGATGTTCCACCAGGTAGAAGGCCTGATGGTGGATAAAAACGTGAGCTTTACTGAGCTTAAAGGCATTTTGCATGACTTCCTGCAAAACTTCTTTGAAGAGTCGTTGCAGGTGCGTTTCCGTCCTTCTTACTTCCCGTTTACCGAGCCGTCTGCCGAAGTAGACGTGATGGGTAAAAACGGTCAGTGGCTGGAAGTGCTGGGTTGTGGAATGGTACACCCTAATGTACTGCGGGCGGTGAATATTGACCCGGAAGAATATACCGGCTTTGCTTTTGGTATGGGCGTAGAGCGTTTAACCATGCTGCGTTATGGCGTTAACGACCTGCGCGCATTTTTTGAAAACGACCTTCGGTTCCTCAAGCAGTTCAATTAAGGCAAAGCAAAAATGAAATTCAGTGAAAAATGGTTAAGAGAGTGGGTGAACCCCGCCGTATCACGGGATGAGCTGTGCGAACAATTGAGCATGGCTGGTCTGGAAGTGGATGGTGTTGAGCCGGTTGCTGGTCAGTTCAGCGGCGTAGTGGTAGGCGAAGTGGTAGAGTGCGGACAGCACCCTAATGCCGATAAACTGCGCGTCACCAAAATCAACGTTGGCGATGATGAGCTGGTTGATATCGTCTGCGGCGCACCAAATTGCCGTCAGGGCTTAAAAGTGGCCGTTGCCAAAGTGGGCGCGGTACTGCCCGGTGATTTTAAAATTAAAAAAGCCAAACTGCGTGGCGAGCCCTCTTTTGGCATGCTGTGCAGCTACTCAGAGCTGGGTGTAAGCGACGATCACAGCGGTATTATTGAATTACCGCTGGATGCACCGATTGGTGAAGATATCCGCGACTACCTGGGTCTTGATGATGTTACGATTGAAGTTGACCTAACCCCTAACCGTGCCGATTGTTTAGGCTTGCGCGGTATTGCCCGTGAAGTGGGCGTGCTCAATAAAGCCGACGTTTGTGAGCCGGGCGTCACCCCCGTTGCGCCAGCAATTGAAGATAAACTGGCCATTACGTTGAGTGCTGCCCAGGCATGCCCGCGTTACCTTGGCCGGGTGGTAAAAGGCGTGAATGTAAAAGCCGATTCACCGTTATGGCTGACCGAAAAACTGCGCCGTAGCGGCATTCGCAGCATCGACCCTATTGTGGATGTTACCAACTATGTGCTGCTGGAGCTGGGTCATCCAATGCATGCGTTTAACCTCGCGTCAATCGACGGTGGAATTAACGTGCGTATGGCCTCGGCCGGTGAAAAGCTCACCTTACTGGATGAAACCGAAGTTGAGTTAAAAGACAATACACTGGTGATTGCCGACGATAACAAAGCGCTGGCCATGGCCGGTATTTTTGGTGGTCTGCATTCCGGTACCGATGAAAACACCACTGATATCCTGCTGGAAAGCGCATTTTTCCATCCGGATGCGATTATGGGTAAAGCCCGTCAGTATGGCCTGCACACCGATGCTTCACACCGCTATGAGCGTGGTGTGGATCCGCAGTTACAAGCCACTGCAATGGAGCGCGCTACGCAGCTGATTTTAGACATCTGCGGCGGTGAAGCTGGCCCGGTGGTAGAAGCGGTGAGCGAAAGTGATATTCCAGCCCGGGCTGAAGTCACCCTGCGTAAAGCGCGCTTAGCGAAGGTGCTGGGTATTGATATTGCCGCTGACACGGTGAGCGAAATCCTTGCGCGTTTAGGACTTGAAGCCAAAGAAACGGCTGAAGGCTGGGTTGCCATGGCACCAAGCTATCGCTTTGATATTGAGATTGAAGAAGACTTAATCGAAGAAGTGGCCCGGGTATACGGTTACAACAGTATTCCTAATCAGGCACCGGTCGCGGCCTTGTCGATGTTACCGGCAACCGAGAAGCAGTTATCGGTGAATACAGTGAAATCGGTATTGCTAAACCGCGGCTATAACGAAGCGATTACCTATTCGTTTGTTGATCCGAAAATACAAAATGCACTTTTCCCTGAGAGTAATGGTCTTGTGCTGCCACATCCTATATCGGCGGACATGTCGATTATGCGGGTGAGTTTATGGCCGGGTCTGTTACAGGCGACGTCATATAATCAAAAACGTCAGCAACAGCGAATTCGTTTATTTGAAACCGGACTGCGGTTTATTCCGGACGCTGAGGCACCCAACAGCATTCGTCAGGAGCCTGTGCTCGCGGGCGTAGTGGCTGGTCGTCGTTATGATGAACATTGGGATGCCAATGACAAGCCGGTTGACTTTTTTGATGCAAAAGCAGACGTTGAAGCACTTTTAGCATTGACTGGAAAGGAAAAAACGGTCACTTTTAATACAGAAACGCATTCTGCATTGCATCCGGGTATGTCGGCGGCGATTTACCTGGACGATAAATGTGTTGGCTGGCTGGGTGCGGTACACCCGCAGTTCAGTAAGCAACTGGGTACCAATGGAAGAGTGTTTGTGTTTGAAATTGAATTGGCGGCGCTTACCGACCGACAATTACCGCAGGCACAACCGATTTCTAAGTACCCTGCAAACCGCCGTGATATCGCCATTACGGTCAAACAAACCGTTAAAGTTGGCGATATAATAAAATTTGTTGAAAAAATTGGCGTAAATCAACTAGTTGGCCTAAACTTGTTCGATGTGTACACAGGACAGGGAATTGCTGACGGTTATAAGAGCCTGGCATTGTCTTTAATCCTGCAGGATCCGGGTAAAACACTGGAAGATGCGGAAATACAAGCAGCGGTAGATTCAGTGATTCAAGGGCTTGAGTCGGAATTCGGGGCAGCGTTAAGAGAGTAAATTTTATGGCACTAACCAAAGCCGAAATGGCTGAACACTTATTCGAAAAACTGGGTATAAACAAAAAGGACGCTAAAGATTTAGTGGAAGCGTTTTTTGAAGAAATCAAAGGCGCACTGGAATCCGGTGAACAAGTGAAACTCTCCGGTTTTGGTAATTTTGATTTGCGTGACAAGAACGAGCGTCCGGGCCGGAACCCAAAAACCGGTGAAGACATTCCAATTAAAGCGCGCCGGGTGGTAACTTTCCGCCCGGGTCAGAAGTTAAAAAGTCGGGTGGAAAACTCTAAACCACCCACAGAGTAAACACGCCCCGGCTGTTTAGGATTGGAGCCAGCACACTGCTGGCTCTGATTGATTGTTTTTCCTGCTGTTTATCAATTCGTTGGTGATATAAGCGGTACACGCGCGCAATGCGTTTTGTGCTCAGTCGTAGTAAACTCTCCGTTCTGAATTTCTTTCCAATGTGTCATACAGGTTGTTATGTTTTCTAAGAAGATCCTCGTAATTATTGGCTTAATCGTATTGGCCGCAGCGGCATTCTGGCAGTTTAATGGGGCCGATGAGCCTGCAATGTCAGACTATGATGAAACCGAACTGGCTTCCATGGCGTTTCGTCAGCAAATACTGCATGCCAGTGATTTGGTTGCCGGAATGGCCAGAGCAGTGAAAAATAATGACGAGCCAGCCATTGAGCAGTGGCAGCAAAAAGCGGTAGAGGTGGCTAAGGCAGCTGAGCTGACCGACAGCGACATTACTTTTATCAGCTCACAAAAAGGCCGAGAGTATCTGATTTTTCATGCTAAGCGCGCATTATTTAATACCGCTTTTGAGCAGCATTATTATGAGCTGAAAGGCATTGATGGGTTAAAAACGAAATACCCGGAAGCCCATGATTTATTTGCTGAAGCTGACCGGCTTATTGCAGCAAGGGATGCCATTATTATGGATATCGCCAGTGAACTGAGCGAAACCGCTACCCCTGATGAAGCCAATGTAATGCAAGCCAAAGCGCTGTGGCAGGAACGATTCAGGCAATCTACCAGAGTGCCGGATAATGAAAACTAAGTGAGCCGCGGGTGTATATCACCAGCGGGTCAGATAATCGGCTAATGCTAATAGCTTATCAATTTTATCACTGCGCTTTATCCACCGGTCCCGCAAATGGGCCATGCCCTCAATATTTACCGGGCGGTGCGCACTGATAAGTTGCTGACGCAGGAGCGCCCGTTCTTTTGCGTTGAGCATTAAGGACTGTAATTGCGTTAGTTCGCCACTATCCAGCCAGATACCGCCGCAACCCGGACACTCATCAATTTCCACCACATGTAGCGGACTGTAGAAACGGCGAAGCATGACGGTGTCGGAACACTTAGGGCAAGTCACCCTATTGTCCACAGAGGGCAGGGCATGGTGAAACTGGCACAGATGCTTTTCAAGTGCGCGACCGCGTTCTTCCTGTGGTGACTCAAATAGCGCCAGCGTCTGGTTTTCCAAAAACACGCCGCCGCAGGCTTCGCTCACTTACACCGGCACTTTTCCTACGTTTATGCGGTTGAGCTCGCGGTGAGTTCGAGGACACTTCATTGCTTTCCTTTCAGTATTTAAATCAGAGGCTGATTTCGGCCAGCATATCGTCACCGTCATCATCCATACCGGTTTCAATAAATCCAAACGAGGAATAGAACTCTCTGGCAACCGGGTTATGCGGGTGGTAACAGATTTCAATGGTTGCCAGACCCGGCAGCGCTCTTATTTGCTCAATAGCTTGTTGCAGGGCAATCCGGCCAATGCCCTGCTGCTGAAATTGCGCATCTACCATAAAACGCCAGATGGCTATTTTGGTGGCACTTTCCTGCACCCACATTAAAAAGCCTGCTGGGGTGTCTTCGCGGTAGATGGCTTTACAGGTATACCCTTCGTTATAATGTGATTCCACCAGTGACCACATATTGCAGGCCACGTATTGCTGTTGCGCTTCGCTAACATCCAGATCGCACACCGCTTCATAGTTATGCCGGGTAATGTCCCGCAGAGTAATGTGCATCAAGACGCTACACCGCCAGTGGTGCAAAGGTAGCACGGGTCAGGCTGGCGAGTACTTGCGGGGAAAGCGCAATTTCCAGTCCCCGTTTACCGGCACTGCAATAGATCAGTTCGAACTGCTGTGCGCTGTCATCAATAAACGTCGGTAATGCTTTTTTCTGGCCCAGCGGACTCACGCCGCCGAGCACATAGCCAGTTGTGCTTTCGACTTTCACTGGCGGCGCCATTTGCGCTTTTTTCGCTTTCGCGGCTTTGGCCAGTTGCTTAAGGTTTAACTGGTGGGTGACCGGCACAATAGCGACTACCAGCTTACCCGAGTCCAGCTCGGCGACCAGGGTTTTAAAGACCGTCGGCGCTTGCAGCGACAGCTTTTCAACTGCCTCTAGGCCGAAGGATTCGGCCTGTTTATCGTGCTCATACTTAAGCACGCTATGCGCATGCTTACCACGCTCAAGCAGTTTTATTGCAGGGGTCATTTACGCCATTCTCTATTCGGTAGTTAAGGGTTTACTCTGGCATAAAAGTGAGTGTATGCAAAGGCTTACCTGGTAGCAGCGGGGTCATACGGTGCTTGGCATAGTCATCGAAGCCAGCTTTATAAAACGCTGACAGCGGATGACCGGACTGACCGCCCGGCAAGGTAAGTACCGCTTTGTCGAGCTGCCCCGGACGCACAAACAGACGCTGAGATGCGCCAAAACTACGGCCCTGTACGGCCGGCATAAAGGTATCGCCGTAGCCGGGTATTTCAGGCATGTTTAACGCCTTACCGATAACCGGTATCTGACCGGCAAACGGGTGGCGGATAGCTTGCTGATTAACCTTGCCCCAGGCCAGCGTGGATAAATCATCAGATGCGCTGTGTTGATCCAGCAAGTGCTGTCTGGCTTGCTCATACTGCCCCAGCAAATAACCTTGCCAGTCGTTCTCGCCCTGCGGTAGCCACTGAGTGCTTTCGCTACGAATGAGCTGCCAGATAGCCGGTTCCAGATTACTCGACAGGGACCGCAAGCTCAGGTGCTTGGGTTTGAGGGCTTCGTTAATCGGGGCAAACGTGGCATTGAGCACCTGACGACGAAAATATTTCACCAGGGTGTAGCCCACTGAATCTGCACAAGCGCAGTTCTGCCAGGTATCCAGGGCATTGATATCGGCAGCGAAATGGCCGGAGTTACGCTTTAACAATTGGCGCAACAAGGCGTGCCAGGGCTGTAAAAAACGGGCTTCATTATCGAGCTGGATTTGGTAAAAACGAGCTTCATCGAACTGTTGATAATCGAATAATCGGTCACGAATTTGTTGCGCTCGTGCGCCGAGTGCGTAGCCACCATCGCCAAACCGAAGGTAATCGTCGCTACCCATCACTCTGGCGTTGGCGGTCCAGATGCGGTGAGAAGTCGGATTCATCACTACCGGTAAATCCATTTCATCACTGCTCCACAGTCCATCCAGTTGGGCTGGTGTGATAGCGGTGTTGTGAGGTACTTTACGCCCTGGCACTGCGCCAGCCGGCATCCAGGCAATATTCCCCGCCGCGTCGCCCAGCGCGATGTTCTGCACCGGAATACCGATTTTTCTGACTACCGGAATTGCCTCAAGGACAGACAGTTTAGTATCGAGTTCATTGAGCATAAGGTTAACCGCATAGGGCTCCTGAGCAGCCCATTTTAACGCATAAAAACGGGTGCCCAACTGACGAACCGGGCCATACTGACTGGTTAAACGCTTATAATGTTCTGGTTCACCTTTTACGCTGATGGTTTCATCCACCGCTGTCACTTCACTGCGGTCAATGAGTACCCAGTCGGCCGTATCCACATAGGCATTGGTAAAGCCCCAGGCAATATGGCCATTGGTGCCAGCGATAACCCCCGGCACACCCGGTAAGGTAACGCCGGTAAGCGATACGTCATACTGCTGTTCGGTATAATTGAGCTGAGCGCGATACCAGATAATCGGCACGCGCATACTTAAATGCATATCACTGGCGAGCAGGGCATCGCCGGTTTCAGTTAGTGCACCGCCAACAATCCAGTTATTGCTGCCGGTTTCGGTACGAAAAGCCATGTCTGCAGTGATATCACTGATTTCGGCGGGGCGCTCTTTTAACAGGGGTATTTCCACTTCGGTAGCCAGCCGGCTATTGTCCAGCGCCGCCTGATACTGGCTGGGCTGCACTATAAAGTCGACCATGGTCTGGCCATACTGATGTTGAATTTCGCTCAGGGTCAGATCGCGATTTACATTGTTGCTTTGTAAATCCAGGTACATGCTGAAAATAACCAGTATACTGTCTTGCGGTGTCCAGGGGGCCTGTTCAAAGTTCGTCAGGATATATTCGAATGGACGGGCAGACTGCTCAGCGATGGCCTGATTTACTCCTTCACTGTAGGCAACAAGAATGTCTTTCTGCGCTTCAGGCAACGTGGCAAAAATGTTTTCAGCGCGGCGACGAAACTCATGAAAACGACCGGTTTTATCCACATCAAGAGCCATTTTCCCCAACCATTCGGATAACTCGCCAGCGGCAACACGACGCTGCAGGTCCATCTGGAAAAAGCGGTCCTGACCGTGGGCAAACCCCAGTAAATACATGGCTTCTTTGCGCGAGGCGGTTTGTATAATTGCCTGGCCGAGGGCATCACGGGATAAGGTGGCAGGTTGTTCGACCTGGTTGACCAGGCGATCGCCGTCTAAGGCCGGCAGGGACTGGCGAAGGGTAAAATAAACTGCCATTACGGCAATAATCAGCAGGCCAATAACCGCTAACCCGATCCGTTTTAACCAATTTAACACGTGTAATACTCCCTGTTTTTTCTTATGCTTAGAGCCTTTCGGCGGCATTTTTGTAGGTTAAGGTAACCGTTTGCACAGTGTTTCAGGCAAAGACACACCCTGTGCTGTGCGGTATAGGCATATACTTTTGTTTTTCGCCACGTCCTAAGCAGTTTAGCATTGTAAAACAATGTATTGGAGTCCAGGAGTCAGCATGGGACCAGTAATGATCGATTGTCGCAGTACCAGTTTACAGCAAGATGAACGCGACATGCTAGCGCACCCGCTTAGCGGTGGAGTGATCCTGTTTACGCGCAATTACGCGTCGGTAGGTCAACTCAAACAGTTGATAGGGGACATTCGTGAGGCGGCAGGCAAACCGTTGATCATCGCTGTGGATCATGAAGGCGGCCGGGTACAGCGCTTTCGCGATGGTTTTACCCGGTTACCGGCCATGGGGCAAATACAACATCTGACTACCGACGACCAACAAGCCGAAGCCTTAAGTTATGCGTGCGGCGTGATTATGGCTTACGAACTCAAACAGCTCGACATTGATATTAGTTTTGCTCCGGTGCTTGATATCAACGGTGTGTCTAATGTTATTGGCGACCGTGGTTTCTCGCCCCAACCAGAGGTAGTGAGCCGCCTGGCGGGGAGCCTGATAGACGGCATGCACGCCATAGGAATGCCTTCTACCGGCAAACACTTTCCTGGCCATGGCAGCGTGGTAGCAGACTCACACATTGATACCCCGGTGGACGAACGGGACTGGCAAACCATACAACAGCAGGATTTGGTGCCTTTTGTGAAGCTAATCGCCGCGCAAAAAATTGATGCCATGATGCCGGCTCACGTGCGTTTTGCCGCCATCGACGATAAACCGGCTGGCTTTTCCCGCTACTGGTTACAAACTATTTTACGCGAAAAGCTCGGCTTTGATGGGGTGATTTTTTCTGACGACCTGTCGATGGAGGGCGCGGCGGTGGCCGGCACTTATCCGGAGCGCGCTCAACAGGCATTGGCGGCCGGCTGTGACATGGTACTGGCCTGCAACAATACCGCCGGCGCGCTTGATATTCTCAATGGCCTGCCGCGCACGCTTGAGCCTTCACACCGGTTAAACCGGCTTACCGGCTGGCAGCTCTCAACCCTGGCAGAACAAGCCTATCAGCAAGCCTGTGAGGTGTGGCAACACTATGAAAGTTAAAAATAAGGTTATTGTATTTAGCGCTGTAGTCAGCACCTTACTGTGGGGCGTGCTCGCGGCTAACGGTTTTGCTCAGGCACTCAGCCTGACCGCCGCACTAACGCTATTAATCGCCATCTTGTGGGTGACCGAGGCACTGCCCATCCCGGTTACCTCGTTGATTCCGTTTGTAGCGTTTCCGATGGCCGGGGTGATTGATTATAAAGAGGCCGCATCGGCGCTGGGAAGCCATGTGATCCTGCTGCTAATGGGCGCTTTTATGCTTTCCAAAGCCCTGGAAAAGTCGGGTGTGCACCGCAGGATTGCGGTGTATATGCTGCGCTTGTGTGGGGCGTCCAGCGCTAAGCGACTGGTGCTGGGCTTTATGCTTACCTCGGCGCTGTTGAGTATGTGGATATCCAATACGGCCACAACGCTGATGTTATTGCCCATTGCCATGGCGATCATTACCTCCATGAACTCGCCCAAACTGGCGGCTGCTTTGTTACTTGGCATTGCCTACTCAGCCAGTTTGGGCGGGGTAGGAACCCCTATTGGCACACCGCCGAATATTATTTTTATGAGTGTGTATCAGCAAACCACCGGTACAGAGTTGAGTTTTATTAACTGGATGATAACCGGGGTACCCATAGTGCTGATAGCGATCCCGATAATGGCGTTCTGGCTGACCCGCAAATTAAGCGATATGCCTGACTGTGATTTACCAAAAGCCGGCGACTGGCGCCCGGCGGAAAAACGGGTTCTGGCCGTGTTTGGCATTGTCGCGCTGGCCTGGATATTCCGGCCGTACTGGTCGGTATGGACCGGCATGACACTGGTAAGCGACAGCACTATTGCCATTGCCGGCGTGGTACTGATGTTTTTAGTGCCCAACGGTGATAAAGACAAGCCGGGCCAACTGCTCGACTGGAAAACCGCTGAAGCCATTCCGTGGGGCATGTTATTGCTGTTTGCCGGCGGCATATGCATGGCCAAGGCATTTACTGCCTCTGGCTTAAGTTTATTACTGGGCGAAGCCCTTACCGGGTTGTCGGCATTACCCATTGTGCTGACTTTGCTGATATTGTGCCTGGCAGTGAGTTTTGTGACCGAAATCACTTCCAATACCGCCACCGCTACCTTGCTGATGCCTATTCTGGCCAGCGCGTCGGCGGCCATTGGGGTGGATCCCATTGTGCTGATGATGCCTGCCGCTATCAGCGCCAGCTGTGCCTTTATGATGCCGGTGGCCACGGCCCCTAATGCCATTGTGTACGGCAGCGGCCGGATCCCCATTCAGACCATGGTGCGCGAGGGCACTATGCTGAATATTCTGGTTGGGTTAGTGATCACGGGAGTAGTGGTGGTTACCCGTTTATAGCGGGAATTTTTGCGGCTAACCTAGCGGTTAACCGGCACATCCGCCACCTTGGCCTGGGCATTTAAGTAGCGGGCAAACACATACAGCCAGTCAGACAAGCGGTTAACGTATTGCTGGGCGAGTTCGGAGACTTCGGTATGTTTGGCCATGCTGATCATGCGTCGCTCGGCACGGCGGCACACCGTTCGGCAAACGTGGGCCTGGGCGGCCGCTACGCAGCCACCGGGTAAAATAAAGCTGGTTTGAGCGGGCAAATCGGCCTGCATTACATCAATATGAGATTCCAGATCGATCACCGCATCCGACGCCAGCGAAGAACTCGCTGAGACGGCGAATCCCACACTGAACAAGGCATTTTGAATCGTGGCTAACATGGCTAGATCGCTATCACTGCCCAGTTTATCTTCCTGCAGACGGGCACTGAGCAGGCCTATCTGGGCATTAAGCTCATCCAGACTGCCATAACATTCAATAATGGCGTCGTCTTTTGCCACTTTCTGAGGTTTGTTTACATAGAGCTGGGTTTCACCCTGATCGCCAGTTTTGGTGTAGATTTTCATGGTTAGTTTTGCTCCCCGGCGGTTTGCGGTGCTGCCGGACGGTCGTAACGGCGGATTTGTACCAGCATGCCAAATAGTGGGTGGTCAAAATAATGCAGTTGCGTACTGATTACGCGACGCTGCTGGGAAAACGGAATGGAAACCAGTTCGTAAGCTGGCGGAGCGCCGGGCAGCGTATTGGCCGATAACACCGGCTGGCGGTAAAACAGTTCGCTGTTGATGTGCAGATACGGCACCCGGTTAATGTATTTGAGGTAAACCTGAATAAACCCGTCGAGCTCCCAGATTGGCGATAAGCGCACCACATCTGACCGGGTATTGCCATCATCATTGGCTTCTGGTGGTGCGGTCATGCCGGCAAAGCTAATAGGCTGGGGGTTACTCAGGCGCTGATTCAATTCGGCGAAAAAGGTATCTACCGGCTCGGCCAGTTCGGCATTTTGTGCGCTGGCCGACGCATCGGCAGAGGCCATTTTTTGTGGACGCAGGTCGCCGTTTTGGGTGAACTGCTGAGCAAAGTTCTGGCCGGCAAACAGGCGCAGGGTTTCGGCTTTGTCCTGGCCAAATTTAACCTGCTGACGCCAGCTAAAATGCGCCAGGCGGTCGATACCCTTGCGCCAGCGAATGCTGGTGTAGATGTCGTCCTGCGTAAGCTGGTTTGCGGATAGCAAATGAGGGCCGTTGGCCCGCTTAAAATTGGCGCCGTGAATTAATAACGGAGTTCGCTGACGGGGCGGCACATATAAATCTGCTTGTTGCCATTGCCAGGTGTGTGTATTTAATACCGGCTTGTTACTGACCACACAATGAAGCGGACGACGTTTTACACTAACCGGGGTCAGTTGCTCTTCATTTAAATTAAACGACAGCCAGTAGGCAGCAATGGCTGCAGGCTCAGGGGGAATAATGTCTGGCTCGGGTTCAATAAACGCTCTATCTGCATCTGGCGTTTGAGGACTTAAAGTGCTGTCTTCAGCCTCTAACGACAAATCGGTACTGGCGAATTCGCTGTTGTCATTGGTTAACGCATCGCTTTGCTCACTGAGCGACATGTCCTCGTTAGCGACTGAACCGGGCTGTTCATCCAGTGCAGGCTCAACCGGCTCTGGCTCGATATAATAATCGCGCAGGATGTCTTCCTGGGTGGGTACTTCAGCCCACAGCGGAGACGTGGGGGCACCACAAACCGGTAGCGAGTTAAACACCATGGAAATGTCTGGCTGATAATAGCGGGTGAGCAGATCCCAGTCAGTTTTTGGTGTGCTTAGCACCTGTTGACGCTCAAACCGTTCGGCAAGATCGCTCACCGCGGTATCGCGCGCAAACAGAACGACCTCGATGTCGAACCACCATTTGTCTTCGTCGTTGGCTTGTACCGGGTTAGCGGTTAGACAACTGAGTGCGAGCAGGCTACCAATAATACGCCTCATGCCTGGCTGATCTCCCTGGCAAATTCTTCTATAAGCCCGTCCACCATAGCTAATCGTTCGCGGGCTGTCTCGGTTTTCTTCACTATCCGCAGTTTTTGGCTGCCCTCAAACTTGAACATTTTATTGCGGGTTTGTACCAGTTGAATAATAAAACCGGGGTTTACCGGGGTATCTTCGTTAAATTCGATAGTACCGCCGGTAGCGGTCATTTCAACCTTGTGAATACCTACGCGGCGGGCTTTGAGTTTTAACTCTGCCACCGCAACCAGATTTTTAGCCGCATCCGGCAGCAGACCAAAGCGGTCGATACATTCAATCTGGAAGGCTTCGATGTCGTCGCTGGTTTTACAACTGGCCAGCTGCTTGTACAAGGATAACCGGGTGTTTACATCGGCAATGTAATCTTCGGGTAACAGTGCCGGTATGCGCAATTCAATTTCGGTATGCAGGCGGTTAGCATCGCTGAGTGACGGCTCTTTACCGGCTTTTAAGGCGTCGACGGCCTGTTCCAGCATATCCATATACAGCGAGTAGCCCACACTGGCAATTTGACCGGACTGATCTTCGCCCAGTAATTCACCGGCGCCCCGAATTTCCAGATCGTGGGTGGCCAGGGCAAAGCCTGCGCCTAAGTCTTCGAGGCTGGCAATGGCTTCCAGACGCTTGGCAGCGTCGCGGGTCATGCGCTTAGGATGCGGCGTTAACAAATAGGCATAGGCCTGATGGTGTGAACGCCCAACCCGGCCACGCAGTTGGTGCAACTGCGCCAGGCCAAGGTGGTCGGCACGATCCATAATAATGGTGTTAGCGGTAGGTACATCGATACCGGTTTCGATAATGGTAGTACACACCAGTACATTAAAACGCTGGTGATAAAAATCACTCATTACCGATTCAAGCTCGCGCTCGCGCATTTGGCCGTGGCCTACTGCAATGCGGGCTTCCGGCACGATTTCGGCGATTTCCTCGGCGGTGCGGGCAATGCTCTCTACCTCGTTGTGGAGGAAGTACACCTGACCACCGCGTAGAATTTCCCGCATAATCGCTTCGCGAATAACTGCTTTATCGCGCAGTTGTACAAAGGTTTTAATGGCCAGACGTTTGGCCGGAGCGGTAGCGATAATCGATAAATCACGCATCCCCGACATGGCCATATTCAGCGTACGCGGAATCGGCGTAGCGGTAAGCGTAAGAATGTCTACATCGGCGCGCAGGGCTTTAAACTTCTCTTTCTGGCGTACCCCAAAGCGGTGCTCTTCGTCGATGATCACCAGCCCCAAGTCGCTAAACCGAATGGTATCGCTGAGTAATTTATGGGTGCCAACCACAATATCCACGGTACCGCTTTCGATGCCGTCCATGACGGCTTTGGTGGCTTTGCCGCTGACAAACCGGGACACCACTTCAATGCGGAAGGGCCAGTTGGCAAAGCGGTCTTTAAAGTTTTCAAAATGCTGCTGGGCCAGCAGGGTAGTGGGTACCAGAATGGCCACCTGTTTACCCTGATTCGCAGCTAAAAAGGCCGCGCGCATGGCCACTTCGGTTTTACCAAAGCCCACGTCACCGCACACCAGACGATCCATAGCCTGCGGGCTGCCCATATCCTGAATCACGGCGTTGATGGCCTGTATCTGATCGGCGGTTTCCTCGAATGGGAAGCTGTCGGCAAAGGATTGGTATTCTTCCCAGGTAATGGGATAAGCAAAGCCGGGTTTGGCGGCCCGTTTGGCGTACACATCGAGCAGCTCTGCTGCCACGTCGCGCACTCGCTCGGCGGCTTTTTTCTTGGCTTTTTCCCAGGCGTCGGAGCCCAGGCTGTGCAGCGGCGCTGAGTCTTGCTCGCCACCGCTGTAGCGTGAAATTAAATGCAGCGAGGCAACTGGCACATACAGCTTGGCCTGCTTGGCATATTCGATAGTTAAAAACTCAGTGGTAACACCACCGGCATCGAGGGTTTGCAAACCAATATAGCGACCCACACCGTGATCTAAATGCACCACCGGCTGACCTACAGACAGTTCTGCCAGGTTCCGAATAATGGCGTTTTCGTCGGTAGGCTTTTGTGCCGTTCGCAAACGGCGCTGACTTATTTTATGACCGAGCAACTGGGTTTCGGTTATAAACAGCAGCTCGCCGTCGGGGTTTTTCCAGCGGAAGCTGTGTTCCACCATACCAATGGAAATACCCACCGGCTCATGGCTGGTGAGGAAGTCGTCGAAGTGGACAAACTCCACGGGCTTAATTTGATACTTACTGAGAATGCCCAGCAGGTTTTCCCGGCGGCCTTGCGATTCGGCACAAAACAGCACTTTTGCGCCGCGTTTCTGCGCTTCAGAAAGTACCTGTAATAACGCCTGTGCCGGTTGTTTCTTTTGCGGATTTAAGGCGATATCGTCGAGCTTTTCACAATGTAGGTTATGTTTGCCGGCGGTATTGTCGAGCGGTTGTGACGCCAGTGCGACCCGCGGCCATTGTTTGAGACCTGCGAAGAGTTCGTTAACCGGTAAAAACAGCTCCATGGGCGCCAGTAGCGGGCGGTGTTTGTTGTAACGGTATTGCTCGTACCGCTCGTTGAGATCGGCCCAGAAAAATTCGCAGGCGTCACTGACATCGCCGTGCAGCAAAATAAGCGTATCAGGATGAAAATAATCGAACAGCGTGGCGGTTTTTTCAAAAAACAACGGCAGGTAATACTCTACACCGCTTGGCATGGTGCCACGGGTAATCTGATTAAATACCGACTCGGCGCTGTTACTGGCGTCGAAACGCTCTAAAAATTGCTGGCGAAACAGATTTAATGCGGCTTTATCGGTGGGGAATTCCCGGGCCGGTAACATGCGAATTTCATCTACTGATTCGCTGGATCGCTGTGAGTCCGGATCGAACAACCGAATACTGTCGACCTCGTCATCGAACAGATCGATACGATAGGGATCTTTAGAGCCCATGGGGTAAAGGTCGATAATACTGCCACGAATAGAAAACTCACTGTGGCTCATTACCTGGCTGACATGCAAATAACCGGCTTGTTCTAACTGGCGGCGAAACTGGTCGCGATCGAGTTGCTGACCACGTTTTAACAGTAACAGGTGCTGGCCAATATATTCTACCGGGGCCAGACGCTGCATCAGGGTGTTGATGGGCACAATGAAAATGCCGCTGGGTTCCTGGGTTAACCGGAACAGCGTTTCCAGACGCTGAGAAATAATATCCTGATGCGGTGAGAACGTATCGTAAGGCAGGGTTTCCCAATCGGGGAACAGGGTAACCGGAACACTGTGCTGACTGCCCTGAAAATAGCGAATTTCTTTTTCGAGTTTGAGCGCGGACGGCGTATCGGCAGTTACCAGCACAATGGGACGGCCGGCCTGCTGACTGGCCTGGGCAACGGCAAGCGCGCGACTGCTGCCTTGCAACTGCCCCCATTGTTGTTGGTCCTGAAAACCGGATGACGACTTGGTTTTGGGCAGTGGCAAAGAGTTAAGCGTGGTTGTCATGATTCCTTAACGATTCTTTTTTGAGCGTTTAACTTTATGGCATGCAGGGTGCTGGTTAAGCGTTTTTATTCTGGCTGCGCTTGCGAAGCTGCTGCGTTTGTAAATGCAAACTGGCTCTGACTAACAGTTCCTGATCCTGTTCGCGGATCCGGGTAAAAATAAAGGCTATATGGTAGCTATCCGATTCCTGCTGGCAAGTAATAACTTCGCCATAGCAAAAAATGGCGGCAGCTTCTTCTGAGACAAACAGTTTAAGCTCTGCCTGTGTGCCAACCTCCAGCGGGGTAGGGTGCTGAATAATTACACCACCACCGCCGAACCTGATACTTTCAAAACGGTAATCCGGATCGTCCTGCTGATGCAAAATATACGACATCATTAAATCGATTTTGCGCGACTGATGACTTAGGTAATTTACCAGTTCGGAGGCATGGTCGCTGAGATTGCGTAACGGTCGCAGGGCCTGGGATTCAATTGATGCCATTTCGCTGGCAATGCGAAAGGCATAAGGCATGTGGTCTTCAAGCTGTTCGTTTTCTGGCAGCGCAAAGTGCTCGTCCAGCTGACGCATATTTACTTTAATCGCATGGCTGATTAAGAAAAACTCATTAAATTGTGTTTGTTTTTCTGCCAGGGTTAACGATTCCACAATACTCTCCAGGCTGACTTGTGTGCAGGGTAGCTTACACGTATTATGCACCGAGCTTAAGTCTTTGTTTATCATTAAAACGTACAACGTACCGTATTGAATAAGCGTAGTGCAGGGAACAATGAATACCAAGCCCTCACTGCCCAGGTACAGGTGAAATTTCATGGCCTATCCGCTTTCCGCCTATATTGCCCTGCGTTACTCCACCGCAGGCAAGCACAACAGCTTTGTTGCGTTTATAAACCGCTTTTCAGTAGCCGGCATTGCCCTGGGGTTGATGTCGTTGATTATTGTGCTTTCGGTAATGAATGGCTTTGAAGCCCAGTTGCGCCAGCGTATATTGGGCATTGTACCGCAGGTAGTGGCCCATAACGCCAGTGTAGATGAGGTGCAGCAACTGCCGCTTAGCGAAGTGCGGGCCGTTAGCCCGTTCAGAGAAGCTGAGGGCCTGGTACAATCCCGACAGGCTTTACGGGGCGTACAGTTACAGGGCGTGGATCCTGACACCATGGATCAACACAGTATTGTGAGCGACTACATGCTGGAAGGTAATTTTAAGCGCCTTGAAGAGATAAAGTTTGGCGCCATTATCAGCCGGGCATTGGCGCAGGAATTAAGCGTTAATGTAGGCGACCAAATAAGAGTAATGGCCGCCGGCGCCAGTGTATATACGCCGTTCGGGCGTATGCCCAGCCAACGCCTGGTGACCATAGCTGCCTTGTTTAGCCTGGGCTCGCAGTTGGATGATAAAGTCATATACCTTCGACTCGACGATTTAACCCGGTTATTGCGCAAACCCAAGGATAGCCCAGCAGATGTGCGCCTGTTTTTAAACAATGCGTTTAACTATCAGGGGGTGGTTGCCTCGTTAGAACAGGCGGGTTACTCAACCAGTAACTGGCGCTCGCGTCAGGGGCCCTTATTCGATGCGGTAAAAATGGAAAAGAACATGATGTTTTTAATGTTGCTACTGATCATTGCGGTGGCGGCGTTTAACATTGTTTCGGCGCTGGTTATGGTGGTGTCGGAAAAAAGCGGCGACATTGCCATTTTACTCTCTCAGGGCATGACCGTAGCCACGGTACGCGCTATTTTTATGCTAAACGGGATTTTCAACGGCCTCAAAGGCGCACTAATCGGCGCTGTATTAGGTATTTTGGCGGTAGTGTATATCAACGATATTCTCGACTTTTTTGGCATTTATCTGGCGCTTTCTGCCGACGGGCCCGGGTTACCTATTGATATGCAATGGCATCAGGTAGTTTGGGTAACACTATTTTCCTTAGGGTTGTGCCTGCTTGCGAGTTGGTATCCGGCGCAGCGCGCCATGAAAGTACAGCCTGCCAAAGTGTTGCAACAGGAATCGTAAAAACTTGATTAAATGGTCAGGTTTTAGGGTTTTGCCGTGCATTGTGGCATAAAATTTTCTATAATCTTTTTCTTTTCTTACGCTCGGTTACCGATTCTATGGATAAAGTATTTATTACGTCAGCGGATCTGCTTCAGGATTCATTTCGACTTGCATCAAAAGTGTATAAAGACGGCTTTCGTCCACAATTTATTATAGGGATCTGGCGTGGTGGAGCTCCAATTGGTATTGCAGTGCAGGAGTTTTTTGAATTTAAAAAATTCCCCACCGATCACATTGCGGTAAGAACCTCTTCTTATTACGGCATTAACAAGCAAAGCAAAGAGATCCGTGTGCACGGCCTGCATTATCTGATTGAAAATGCCAATGCCGAAGACGCTTTGCTAATTGTTGATGATGTGTTTGATTCCGGGCGCAGCGTGGACGCACTGATTAAGCAAATTAAAAAGCTGATGCGACTGAATATGCCAAAAGATATCCGCATTGCCTGCCCGTATTATAAGCCGCAGAACAATAAAACCGATATCGTACCGGACTACTACGTAAACGAAAGTGACGAGTGGTTAGTGTTCCCGCATGAAATCGCCGACATGACTGAAGAAGAAGTGCGCGCCGGTAAAACCGAGCTGGCCGATGTGATGGATATTCTTTACGATAAAGAGTAATAAACTGACGCGGGTTAGATACCCAGGCGGGATAAGGGGCTGATGACACCATTACCACCTTGTTGCAGTACGTGCGTGTATATTTGAGTGGTTCGCACGTCGGCATGACCCAACTGATGTTGGACAGTTCGAATATCAGCTCCCGCAGCCAGTAGATGCGTAGCGAAGGAATGGCGCAGCGTATGCGGGGTAACATGTTTGGTTATCCCTGCATCTGAACTGGCCCGTTTAACATTTCGCTGTAATTGTTTCTCATCGATATGATGCCGTCGCAGCTGTTTCGTTTCGGGGTCGATGCTCAGACGCTGAGAGGGAAACAAGTACTGCCATTCCAGTGATTTATTGCTTTGTTGGTACTTTTTACGTAATCCTGCTGGTAGCCAGGCCCCAGCAAACTGAGGTACGTTCATATCCCTTAATAAAGTTTGTTGCACTTGCTCAATTTGCGTTTTTAATAACGGAATTAATGCCTCTGACAGCGTTACTACCCGATGTTTCCCCCCTTTGCCAAACCACACCCGTATGCACTTATAATCAAAATCAATATCTCCCGCTCTAAGGCGAACACACTCCATTAAACGAAGTCCGCTGCCGTAAAGCAGTGCGATAGCCAGATAGTGTTGTTTGTTTACCCGGCCGAGCAGGGCTTTTACTTCATCCTGGGTTAAAACTACCGGCAGCTTACGTTCTCGCTTACTGTTTAGGAACGTCATTTCTTCAGGTAAGGGGCATTCCATAAATTTGTTGTATAAAAACAAGAGTGCATTAAGCGCCGTTGCCTGAGTTGATTTTGCGCATTGTCTGCGGACAGCCAGGTGAGTAAGGTAAGCTTCAACATGTTCGGCATGCATTTGCTGAGGTTCGGTGAATTTATGAAAACGAATAAAATCGGATATCCAGGTTAAATACGTTTCTATTGTACGCTTAGCGTAGCCACGGGTGAGCATAAACTCATAAAGCTGATGTAAGAATTTAGATTTCATTGAGAAACGTGGCTGTAAAAAAGTGAATACAGAATAAGAGACAATAGATCGGGTTAATACTGGCCTGACGCAGAGAGTTGTGACAGGTAGCGTGTTTTACCCCAAACCATAAGCTCGGAAGGGAATGGTGTATTTAACACACGACAAAAAACACCAAACTAGCCACATACTTCTATGTTTGGGATTTTTAAGATAATCTGGGATGATGAACCATTGAAATTGCACCATTATGGAAGTTTTAATCAGACTGCTTTGGTGTCTATTTAATAGTTATACGGCACGAGCATTCGGGTTCCGAAGGGCAATTGTCTCGTAGCTAACAAGAAAACAGACCCCAAAGTCAGTAGTAACGTTTGAGCTTTTATGTCACGCTTTTAGCGTATGCGGTGTCGTATAAGACGAGGCTTGATTCGCCACCGCATACGCTAAAAGTGTAGCTGTCAAACTTCGAGAATCTGCTCGCGCGGCGACGGCGTAACAGGGAAAGTTTACTAGGTACACGGTTAAAGATTAGCGCGGGGGCGAACTCAGTATCTCGTGCACGTATAACTAAACGTTCCAACGGACACGATATACAGTGGCGGAAGTCTATACTTCGGCAAGCGTGCCGTTGAACTCAATGTTAGAGGACTTTCATGGAAATACGAAACTGGGTAGGGATTATTCTAATTGTTCTCGGAAGCTCGTTGCAGATTTATGGTTACTACTCTGAAACATGGGTTAGAGTTGTTTCTTTCATTATTATCGTTGTTGGAGTAATGGTTTTTGCTACTCAAAGGTATATTGCTAGCAAAGAAACTTCAGAGTTTAATTTTGGGCCAAGCCGTAAAAACACTAGTTTGCCAATAATGGGAGACATTTTTAACACGAGTGGGAATCGCACCGGTGGAAGGAGCGAAGATAGTTGGTCTGGCGATTCATCGGGTGGCGATGGGGGCGGAGGTGACTAAGTCCTCTAACAATCAAATGTTGGGGACACAAACACGCGGGCTGCTTCGCAGTATAGCCCACGCGTTTGTGCCGCCAAATTAGGGCGTTATGTGGCAAAGGAACATGCAGAGATATAAGATAAGCCTCAAGCTTAGAAACTCTCACGGTGACCGAAACTTTGAATTTCT
>NZ_BAAJLP010000031.1:0-69316 GCF_057547795.1 Alteromonas sp. 4NH20-0104
ACTGCTGTAGTCGCTCGCAGGCTAGCTGGGACGTAAACACATGGGCTGCGTCGCTTCGCTCCTAATTTTAGCCCATGTGTTTCCGCCCCTAAGCAGGGCGTTAAATGCCAATGGAAGCTACAAAAACAACATCATTTATAGCTGGAGTATTACTAGTACTCAGCGAAGCTGTTATTGAGTTTTATTCTCTTCCAGGTGGAGTTTTCGCTTTTACCTTTTTCTCCTTAATTTTTTTGCTGGTTATTGGTAAGCAAATTATTGAAGAGTATCAGCGACAACTTCGTACAGAATATGATTTTGATAAAAAGCCATGGTATGAACCTGATACATTGCGTTTTGGAGTTAACATTTTAATACGTATACTCTTCTTTTTATTGGGTTTTATATCTGCGGCAGAATCGATGAAGTTAGTGGTTGGCATTTAACAGACGCATTGACCACAGGCTGCGCTCGCAAGAGACAAAACACGCAGGCTCCCGGCACTTCGTTCCGTGTTTTAGCCTTCGTGTTTTTGCCCGTTATGCGGGCGTTATGTTTTACGCACACATGGATAGTCGTATGAAAAAAATCAGTGCAATCTTGCTAGCCCTAAGCCTTTTTGGGTGCCAAACAACCTCTACAGAAGTCGATCCTTTCTTTGCTTCCGAAACTATTGAGATCAAAGCGGAAGAATTGCCTAACTACTGGGTTCTTAAGACCACAAAAGTTAAAATGCTAAATAAACGCCCTACTTGGTTGCCAAAAGGTAAAGGTGAATGGACTGTTTTAACTGTCATAGATTCGAATGGGTATGTAGTCGAGAATACTTTGATAAGCTCAATACCTGAAGGCTTTATGACACAAAGCAAACTAGATGAAATGCCACAAGTAAAATTTGAAGCAGCGGCATCAAATAGAAATCGAGTACCTGTAAAATTCTATGGTACAGCTAAAATAGCTCCTCGTAGCGAACTGTAAAATATGACAAAGAAATTAAGTCGCTCGCAGGCTCACTGGGACACAAACATGGCGGCTGTATCACTTTGTTCCGATGATGGCCGCTATGTTTGTGCCCTATATTTATGGTGTTATGTACTTAAAAGGATTTTTAAAGTGAAAAGGGTTCTTCTTCTATTAATGTCTTCAATTTGTTTCTCTTGCGCAACAGTTAGAACCATCGATCCCGTTAACAATCATGTTCAAATTGAGCACCGTGGCAAAGAAAGTTACTGTTCAGAAATCCCGAGAATCTATAGTGGGCTTATGTACAACTTTTGCTTGTTTTATGGTGAACCCAGTAAAGTTGAAAACCTTGGCTCAAGATTTGGCAGTGTACCTTTTTTCGTCATAGATACGGCGTTCTCTGCTGCGGCAGACACTATCGTTATTCCTTATACAGCGGTGCAACAAGCAAACAAAGGCAATATCAAAGTTAATTAGGAAAATGGTGAGCGTACATAACAATCACATTAAATCGCTCGCAAGCTTGCTGGGACGCCAACACATGGGCTGCGTCTCTTCGTTCCTACTTTAGCCCACGCGTTACTGCCCCTTATGTGGGTGTGATGAGCGCTTTTGATCATAATAAGAAATCATCATTGTCAATTTATATCCTTGAACAAGTAAACCATTCAGGCCATATCTCGACGTTGACTGTGATACCAGATTACTCCTTTAACAACGCGGGTTGTGAGTCAATCTCCAGCAACTGTTCAATCGCCCCCATCATGGTGTCGAAATAAGGATTGTAAGTAAGACGGGCAAATACCTTGCCTTCCTCGGTTAATCCCCAAGGGCCATACCAAACCTTCCCGCCCGCTTCACAGCGTTTTGTTTTACTGCTGCCCTGCCCATTATCACAAATTCTCTGGGTTCCACCGATCCCATACAAGGGATTGGCTGCACTAAACAATACACTCATATGCGAGGCAGCCCCGATCCGCTGCGCCGGTATTTGCATGCTAAGCACCTGGCTGTTAGCTGGCGCATCCTCTTCTTCACCCAGCCACAGCAACTGACTCGTTGGGTGACGAAAGTGCGCGGCATAAAGCTCAGATACCCTATTTACATCCACCACACTATCGCCCTCTGGCACCACTAACAATGCAGGTAGGGTAACCGGTTTCTGCTGCAATGACGCCTGAACCGCATCCACACTTTTCTGGTAAGCAGCAAAGCCCTGCATGGCCATTGAATTGTAGCGTGTTGGGTTGTCTTCGGGTTCAACATTGGGCCAACTAAATAACCCAGTTAAATACGGGGCCAGCCAGGTGACCGCAAAGCGGGATTCAAATGCCGGTGAGAACAGCAGTAAGCCAGCGATATCGTTGCGCTTACTGGTGGCCACCACAGCCAGATTTGTACCGGTGGAAAACCCGGCCAGATATAACTCATCCACTTTGCGGGAAAACTGTTCTACGTGAAAGTTAGTGGTTTGTTGCCACAGCGCATAACTGGCATTGAGCATATCGCCAGGTTTCGATCCGTGACCAGGCAGGAGTATCGCCCTTACCCACACGTTACGTTCACACAGATGTTCAGCAACGTCGTGAAAGAAATACGGCGAATCCCCCAAACCATGGATAAACAACACTCCTTTGGTATTACCAACACCACACTCAAAGGGCGTATTAATTTGCACTTCCCACCCCGGCTCAAAACCGGTGGACTGACGATGAGCACTAAGCCAGTCGGCCACAGCCTGCTGATATGTGGTAAAGGGAGTAATGGTAGACGGAACCAGTGAATCCGAAGGCACAAACTGGATTTTGCGGGTATGCTGACAGCTGCTTAGCAGCATTACTGTACACGTTACCAGTAGTGCCGCCAGGCAAAGCAGCCGAAATAGTTTCATCAGGCAGGGATACGTTTAATTGTCTGAATATTCCCGACCCTACCTGTGATTTGGCGGCTTTTCAATATATCGTTCAGGAAGCGGCAGGTAACTCCACCCGATTCGCAGTGAGTTCCCGGGCTAATACCTTGTGAGTTAGTAAACTTAACAGTTCGGTTTCTTCTTCGCTACGCTCACCGTCAACGCCTGACATTGCCATGGCAACCTCGAGCGCCTGACTGGCATTAAACGCCAGTTCGGCCTGCAATCCTCGCAATATATCTCCGGCGTCACCGGTATCCAGTGCCGTTCGGGTTTGATAAATCACTTCGTTTACGTAGGCTTCGCGACAAATGGGGCTATCCCATTCGAGGGAATCAACCAGCTCTTCCAGATAATCCTGCTCACTGAGTAAAATTTTTCTGTCGACCTGATAAAACAATACCGCTAGTTTTATTAGTGCTTGGTTAAAGCGTTGTTCTTCTGACAAATGCATAACAGCTCCTGTTCACTACAACCGGCATCCCGCCGGCAACTTCTTTAACAGATAGTACCCTATCATGTTACACATATGTTAATTATAAGTTTAAATTGTGATTTGCCAAGACCAATTTCATCTAAGAAACGGCTTTTTAAGGCAACAAAAAACGGCTCCTGTCTTGCCAACAACGAGCCGTTTTTGTATCACGCTGATTGGCTTACAGTTATCTTAGTCCTAAAGTGACATCATGGATCACAAAATTACCGGTATATCTTTCATCGACACGCCCCACCGGGTCGATAGCAAAGAACTGCTTATCCTCATCATCCAGTGCCTGATAGCCGCCAATCACCTGATAAATCCACACTTCCGGATCGAACTCCAGCTCGCGCTGGCTGAAATAATCCAGTGCTGATAAGGACTGGCCGTTATCAATCACCTCACAGAAATAGGCATCCACCTCTTCCTGTAGCGGATCGCTTTCTAAATCTACTGACTGCTGCTCACTAACATCAATAGTCGATGCTTTTTCCGGTTCACTTACCACAGGCTTACGGCGATACACTGAGCTTAGCGAGGCAACAATCTGCTGTAATTCCTGTTCGTGCGCGACCTGGTTCACATCAATGCTGGCCGGTTTCAGCATGGCCGCCGACTGATTGAACAATACGGGCACCTGAGTAAGATTCGGGTAATTACCCGGCGCAAAATCAGGGTGATGCTCCATGTGCAGTAAAAAGCCTTTAAGCAGCCGTGTACGGCCCTGGAACTCACGAAAACGGCCGAGTAAATCGAGCAGTCGCGCTTGCGCAACCGACAGCTCCTGAGTGGCTTTTGAGAAGCTTTGTTGCAAGGCAACTACTAATAAGTGGCGTAATTCACGGTTACCGCCGGCTATTTCACTGAGTTCATCAAAGCGAAAGCACTCTAACTGATTAAGCAGCTCAGAGACCTGGCCCTGAGCCAGTTCGTTTTCACGAATTTTAGCGTCCACCGATGAAACATAGCCAAACTCATTGTTAATCCGGCTAAACATTACCCGCACGCTGTTGGCCAGCGATTCGGTGAGCTGGTATACGTGCTCAGTCAGGTCGGTCATGTAAGCGTGAGCTTCGTTAAACCGGTTGTAGTGCAACGACTCTTTGTAGTGCTCGGCAATGGTTTTCAGACTCGCCAGGGCGGTGCCGATATTGGCGTTAATGTTGCGGTTGCGTTCGTCCTGAAGGCCACTTTCCAGCAAATTGCGCACTGCACTTTTAAGCCGCAGGGCGCTTTGTGGATCGGGCCGCCATAAGATACCCAACTGAATAAGTTGCTCGAGGACCTTGCGGCTAAAGTTTGATTCATCAACCGAGCCGTTTACGTAGGCGTGCATGATGAGTTCGCTGTGGCGACCCAGTGCATTTAAAAACCGGCTCCCTGCCTGGATCAGCACCTGACTCATAGCAGACTGCCCTGTTGAATGGCCGCTTCCGCCTGCTCAGATAACGACAGTGATTCGGTTTCATCGATAAAGCGGATCACTTCAAACAAATGCTCTACTTTGCCGGTGGCCAGATAAATTTGTTTTTCCGGGTTAGGTTTCATTAAGTAACCCAGGTCGGTGAGTTTTTTAAACACCTGCTTTAACTGACCGTCCAGATTCACACTGGTAGAACCGAACAACCGATAGCGGGAGATTTTCTCCAGTTGTTCACTGTAAGCCGGGGTGTCTTCAATAACGGTTTGCAGCTCATTTAAACGAATGGCATTGCCCATGGTCAGTGGCATATCCGACTCGCTGGCTTGCTGAACCAGTAGCAACCATTCCACCAGTGGTACCAGGCTGGAAGTAGTTTCCTGGAATTGCTGCAACAGTACTTTGCGTTCTTCGTCACCCAGAGTCAGATACCCGGCAAAAAACACCTCCCCTTCGCCGGTGGTGGCCAGGGTGCGGTTTAACAAATTCAAATGAGGTTCAAGCTTAGTGGCATTATCGCGGCTTTTTAAAAAGCGCCAGCTGTCTTCATCACTGACCTGACATATAAACTGGCCATTCAGTAATGCGCTTAATACTTTGCCCTGTTCGGTCATCATGCTGACACCTCCTGCTTGGCTTTACGGGCCTGAATCAATGATGACAGGTTAGTGCTCTTCGGCTGAACCACCTGTAATTGCTTAGATACTTTGTCGATGAGATAACGATTCTCAAACAGTTTTAAGACATCAGATTCAGGGTTCGGGAAGGCGCCGACCACACTGATATTATTGGCCTGACAGGCATCGAAAATCTTTTTCACGTTGCTTTGGTGCAAGGTACCCAGCTCATCAATAGGCCAGTGAATGACCGCGTCTGCCTCACCGCGCAATAAACGGGTAAAAGCCAGCAGGAACTTACACAGGATCAGATAAGCCATACCATGGCTCGACGATTCATTTAGCTGACGGTCGGTACGAATAACCAGATCGCTGTTCCCTTCACGCAAATGTAATTCAATATCCAGCAGTTTACTGATGCCACCAGAGAGTGCGGCACGACCAAGGATATCCAGCACGCGGCGCATGCTCTGGCCGTATTCATCATCCGGTAGTTCATGGGCGCCCTCTTCCATCCAACTGTCGTACAGCGTGCGGAAGTGTTCAAGCTCTGGCCAGAATTCCAGTTCACTGATCCGAGAGCGAATTTTTACCGCAGAATCCGATACGCCGTCGAGGAACAGTTCGCCATCTACCTCTTTACTGATGCGTCGACTCTGACTAACGATACGCTTATCAATATCCGCCAGTACAAAGTAATACTGACTCAAATCGGCACCAAAAATCCGCCCCTGCTCCCGCAGCCCCTGAATTTTCTGCGGTACGATCACGTTTAACAGTTGTGATAAGTGCCCTACCATCCGGCGGTGGTCAATGCCTTTCACGCCATGGGCGTTAATAACGGCACATTCTTCCCGAGCGCGCTCCCAGGTATCTGACAAGCCGGTTCCCGCCTGAGCAGCAATCAGTTGATCAAAACGTTCTACATAATTGCGAATATCGCTAAGCAGTTCTTCCCGCTCTTTGAGTAACGCCTGAGCCCTTGATAAGCGTTGCGTGATGCTAAGCTCATCGTGTTGCCACTCAGCCACCACCTCGACTTTGGGCAGGGTTTGTTTGGCCAGATTTTTCGCCAGTGCATCCACCTGTCCAAGTTGCTCGGTGGCTACAGAAAGCAGTTTTTCCAGCTCCGATTGCCTGGATTTTAAGCTTTCACGGGTTTCCCGATACGCTACCTGTAATTCATTGAGCTCACGTTCTGCTTCGCTCAGTGCCTTACGGGCTTTGGTTAACCCCTGTTGCCAGGTGACTTTATGGCCGGTGAACACGGTTTGATACCAGCGGTCGTAGTCGGCCACCTTATGGCGTTGGGTTTCGGTTTTATAAATCGCGTCTTTAAGACTCTTGACCTGCTTCTTAAGCTGACCAATCTCATCAACATCCAGTCCGCGCTGGTTGAGTTCATTTTCCAGCCATTTGGCCATTTCTTCGCGATCTTGCGCTGCTGAAGCTTTAGCCTGCTTAATCTCAGCATCTAACTGCGTCAGACGTGCATCGCTGTCGGCAATCAGTTGTTGCCAGTGGAAGCTGTGTTCGGTTACCGCCTCGCGCTGCTGATCTTTAATATCGTCACGGTCCAGTTCAAACTGGCTTTGCAGTTTTTTCTGTGCCTGCTGATTTGACTCTAACTGAGTTTTGGCGCGCTGTTTACGCTCTTTGAGTGCATGCTGGTATTCACTTAATACCGACTCTTTATCCTGTGTGGCACGTTTGCGTGCCGCCTCAGCGCTGCGTACTGCATTGTCCTGGCGGGTCATGGCCAGTTCGGCTATGCGCACCGCTTCGTTGCATTTCGCCAGCTCAGCTTCACATTCGTTTTGTTTATCCAGCGCCTCTGAGAGCGCAGCTTCGGCTTCATTGAGCGCTTGTTTGAGATCCTGCTCGGTTTTCGCATAGGCTGGCGCAGGCAAGTGCTCCAGGGCCAGCGTTACGCCATATAAACCATCGGCATTTGCCACGGGCTCAGGCTGTAAATCGGTGCGATCGAGTAACTCAGGGCGGATCAGACGACCAATAGAGCTTTCCCATTCATCCACATTGGCACGCAAATACTCCAGCAAAGACCCCTCGCCGGGATATAACAACGCATTGACTTCGGCCACCTGCTGCTCTGCTTTTCGATGTGCCGTGCGGGCTTTTTCCAGCGCATGATTAGCATTGTCACGCTGTTGAACGGCTTTTTGATAGCTGTTCTGAGTTTGACGATACTCGCTACGAACGCTGTCTTCACTGATGCTCGCTTCTTTAATGGCAGCATCAAGAAGCTCTAACTGTGACTGCTCAAACTCGTTATAACCGGCATTGGCCAGTGCCACTTTTGCCTCGGCTTCACTGACTTTCAGTTCGTTCAGTTTGGCATGATACCCATCGCTGAGCGTGTGGATCTGCGCTTCGTAATCAGCCTTAATATCCTGCAGCGCCTCACGTTCCCGCTGTTGCTGGTCGCTGCGCTTCTCTGCCGCTTCCTGACGAGCCGCTGACAACTCTTCTACCTGAGCACTTAACGTCTCGCCAATTTCAGCGACACGGCGATTATAGGCCGATTCGATGTCCTGGTGCTGTTCGGTGAGTAACGTATAACGGCTGGAGACCAGCTCTAAATCGCGCTGCCACTGGGGTAATTTCGCTACGTCTTCTTTGAGTTGTTCGATATTCTGGTCTTGCCAGTTATCAAATTCGCGCTCTACTGCTTCCAGTTCTGCCGAGTACTTTTCCACATCGGCGCGCGACGCCGATACCTGCTGATTCAACTCATCACGGCGTTCGTTCCAGGTGCTGTCGCTGAGTTTCTTCTGATGCAGTACATCGTCGAGTTGCTGACGGGCCTCTTCGCTGCGCGCGGTTAACCTGGATTTATCCAGTTCAAAGGCCTGGCTAATTTCCGACAGCCCGTTTTCTGCTTCCTGCAAGGCCATATTAGCCTGCTCCAACCGGGTAAATTCCGGCCGCACTTTATCGAACGCTCGGATCAGATGGCATTCACGGATCCAATCATCAACGCGATTCCGGGACAAACTTGAAGTCGGTGGCTGAACGCCGTCTTCTTCCAGAATGGCCGCAATCATCGCTTTGATGGTTTCCATTTTGCCTTCTTTAGAATGCACCGCTTTGGCCAGCTTCTCTATATGCCGTAAATGCTCATGTGACTGACTTAAGCTAAACACCTTGGCATAGCCTAATAGCTCCCGGGCACTGCTGCTCTGGTTTAACACGCCCTGATCGTTTTGTAACACCGCACGGAAGTCTTTAGTGGTTAACAGGCTCGACACCACAATATTATTGCGCTTCATGGCGCGGCTAATTTCGGTGGACGTTAACGACGCGTGTTTACCGCTTTTTTGCTGATACAGGTAGTCGTCCAAATCAAATGATTTAGCGATAAAGCGATAGTTAACCCCGGTACCGTTTGAACTTAACACAGCCTGACAAAGTTCACCGTCAGCGCGGGTGTATTCATAGATGATAAACGACGACTGACGGGGCAGATACCAGCGCTCAAAACTATCACGGGTAGCTGGGACCACCCGGCTGGGATATTCACCGTAAAATACCGGGATCAAACGTTGCAGTGTGGTTTTGCCTGACGCATTGGTCCCGCAAATATTGGTGTGCCCGTCAAGCTTAAGTTCAACAACCCCGGGTAAGTGAGTGTCGATAAGTATAATTCGTTTAAGACCGGCCATAGGATTCCTGTTTCTTTATTAGAACAATCTTCGCCGTGGTTGTTTGATTAATTAGATGAAGATCCGTTGCCAGCGCACATTGAGGCTGGCCATGCTACACGGCGAAATTAACGCGTCAGTTTATTATGAAATGGTGCTGTTGCACAGGTTTGCGAGGGTCAGTTTTAAGTTCGCGGGGAAAAATCGCAACAATCGCGCATTAATTAAACAAGTCGTGTCGGTTTAGGGGTTCTCGGGCAAGGTGTTTAACCAGAAAGTCTGGTTTTCCTGGTACTCCGGATCGGCAATGACGTCATCAAGTACCGAGTCAATGGCGTTAATGGCACGTTTACCCCAGGCATTGTTGGTGCATCCTATGGCGCCATAAACCGGCTGTTCGCCATATTCAGTGGTGGGCAAGTAAATTAGCGTTTTATTGTTCTCTTTAATAGCGAAGTAGCGCAGCACCCCAGGGTAATCGAGTGTGTAATGGATGCGTTCAAAGTCAATTTGCTGCAGTAGTCGCAACGGGCCCAATACGCCAGGCAATGCGAGGACATTGTCGTTCTCTTTATTAGCATCTATGGCAATTTGTAACTCGTCGGGGAAACGTCGCGCGCCGGCAAAGCCAAATATAAGCGAATCATTATTGAGCAATTCGATTAACGACAAGGCTTGCGGAGGCGTCGGATATAATTCTGACAACAGCTCTTTACGCAGAATGATACCCAGTGGCGGGTAAACGGTGGTCTTTTTGCTGTAGACAAAACGTTCGGTATCCTGGCGCTTAATCATGCAGGGAAAACACAAGTTTTCCGTCCCTTCGATCAGCCTGTTTATTCTTGACTGCGGGTACACTTCAATAGTGGTATCAAGCGGTGACAACCTGGCATTTATTTTATCCACCAGCACATCGCAAATGCCGTAACCCTGATGATGGCCATCAAGGATATGAAAAGGCGGAGACGGGTTTTTAATCCAGCGAATATCTGACTCAGACACATCGGCTGTCTGCTGTGCATTTAAAGGCGTAATTCCCTGCCCCAGTAACAGCGCCAGCGCAGCAAATCTCACTAAGTGATTTAGTCTTCCCATTTATCAATAGCGACCTGATGTAGTATGACGTTTCCTGTCAAGTATAGTCCCTGGGTGGCGCTTTTCATTAAGCGCAGTATTTTATTGCTGACAATGGATTAAAATTAATAAAACGCCGAATTGTTGTAAAGACAATTCGGCGTTTTGAGACTTACCGCGGTGGGAACATGCCGCCCATACCACCCGGGCCGCCACCACCAGGTGGCATCATGCCTTTCATCTGGCGCATCATTTTCTTCATGCCGCCGCCAGACATTTTCTTCATCATTTTTTGCATTTGGGTAAACTGTTTAAGCAACCGGTTTACGTCCTGAATCTGGGTGCCTGAACCGGCCGCGATCCGGCGCTTGCGGGAGCCTTTGATCATATCGGGCTTTTCACGTTCAGACGGCGTCATCGAATTAATAATCGCTTCCATCTGAGTGAATTGTTTATCGTTAGCCTGATCTTTAATTTTGGCGCTCATATTGCCCATACCAGGCAATTTATCGAGCATTCCCATCATGCCGCCCATATTGCGCATCTGTTCGAGCTGTTCTTTAAAGTCCTGCAGGTCAAAGCCTTTACCTTTCTGAACTTTCTTAGCCAGTTTCTGGGCTTTGTCTTTATCGACTTTACGTTCGACTTCTTCAATAAGACTAAGAACATCCCCCATTCCCAGAATACGCGAGGCAATACGTTCCGGATGGAAAGGCTCAAGGGCGTCGAGTTTCTCACCCATACCCAAAAATTTAATCGGCTTACCGGTAATTTTACGCACCGACAATGCCGCACCACCACGGGCATCACCGTCGGCTTTGGTTAAAATTACACCGGTCAGCGGCAGCGCTTCATTAAAGGCCTTGGCGGTATTTGCCGCATCCTGACCTGTCATGGCATCAACCACAAACAGCGTTTCTACCGGCTTAACAGCCGCATGCAGACCTTTGATTTCGTCCATCATGTCATTATCAACATGCAAACGACCGGCAGTATCGACTAACAGTACGTCAAAGAATTGTTTGCGCGCGTCGTCAATAGCATCGTTAACGATATCAATTGGCTTTTGCAGAATCGTAGACGGAAAAAATGTTACGCCGACTTCTTCAGCCAGGGTTTCAAGTTGTTTAATGGCCGCCGGACGGTAAACGTCGGCACTGACCACCATCACCTTTTTCTTTTCACGCTCGGTGAGATATTTCGCCAGTTTACCTACCGAGGTGGTTTTACCCGCCCCCTGTAGGCCGGCCATTAGCACGACAGCCGGTGGTTGCGTTGCCAGGTTCAGCTTTTCATTCGCTTCTCCCATCACCGCTTCCAGTTCCGACTGGACTATTTTAATAAAGACCTGGCCAGGCTTAAGGCTTTTAGTCACCTCGGTGCCTACGGCACGAGCTTTAACCTGACTGACAAATTCTTTAACAACCGGTAAGGCTACGTCTGCCTCAAGCAGTGCCATACGCACTTCTCGCAGCGTATCTTTAATGTTGTCTTCGGTCAGACGGCCACGTCCGCTTACACTGCGAAGTGTCTGGCCAAGGCGTTCGGAAAGATTCTCAAACATAAATCAATAACCTGAAACAAAAAGTAATCGCTGGAGTATACCGAAATTTACGCTGTTAACGTAGGGGGGATTAACGATTTATCACATTCAGGCAGACATCTGGTTGAATTCTTTGTTATTCTGGCGTATCTATACGGACTTATTTATCATCAACGGGTTATCAATAACAAATGGCTACCTTGTTTGCACTGTTGGCAGTTGCTGCCTATTTGTTTTCAGCGGTGTCGGTGACGGGGCGATTTTTTCATAACCAGGGGCCCAACCGCATGCTGTCGCTAAGTATTGCGGCACTGGCAGTGGTGTTTCACTCTTTTTATCTGGGTGATGCTATTCTGGCAGCGCAGGCCGGCCAAAATATGAGTATTACTAACGTACTCTCTCTGGTTGCCTGGCTCATCACACTGTCGATGCTGGTGAGCAGCAGTTTGTTACCCAATACCATTTTACTGCCGGTGGTGTTCAGCTTTTCAGCTTTTACTGTACTGGCTTCTATGTACGTGCCGGTAAATCACATTATGCATATTGATATGCGCCCCGGCCTGGTCATTCATATTACGTTATCGCTGTTCGCTTATGGCGCTTTGGTGATTGGTTTTCTATACGCCCTGCAGATGTCGTACATTACGCATCAGCTAAAGCATAAAGGTGCAGGGTTATTACACTCTTCGCTGCCTCCCCTGATGCTGGTTGAATCGATCCTGTTTAAGCTCATTCTGTTAGGCACGATTTTGTTGGTCATTGCGCAGATTAGCGGATTTATCTTCCTCGATAATATGTTTGGTCGCGGATACCTTCATAAAACGGTACTATCGATTGCCGGTTTGATTGTTTTTATTGTACTCCTGGCGGGTCAGAAACTCTGGGGCTGGCGGGGTAAACAAGTCATATCACTCACCATTGTAGGGGTGGCTTTGCTCTCACTGGCTTATTTTGGCAGCCGATTTGTGAGCGAAATACTCTTATAGTCGCATTCACCGAATAAACACTTGAAACCATGTAGCCGACTGTCTACATTGGTGATTCTAATTAGTAAAGGGATTCCTTAGTTGGACGACATATCTACCAGTGCGCTGCTGATTGCACTGGGCATTTTGATTGCACTTTCAGCCTATTTTTCCAGTTCAGAAACTGGGATGATGTCTATCAACCGGTACCGCTTAAAGCACCTTCAGGGCGAAGGGCACCGCGGGGCTAACCGGGTTCAGAAACTCCTCGAACGGCCCGATCGCCTGATTGGCCTGATCCTGATTGGCAATAATCTGGTGAATATTGCCGCATCGGCCATTGCCACTATCATTTGTACCCGTTGGTTTGGTGAGTACTGGGCAGTGTTTGCAACCACTATTGGCCTGACCATCATCTTACTGATTTTTGCGGAAGTGACGCCGAAGACGCTGGCTGCGTTGTACCCTGAAAAAATTGCCTTTCCAAGCTCGTTGATCCTGGCACCGTTGCTGAAAGTGTTATACCCCTTTGTAGCGTTTATTAATGGCATTACCAACGGCATCCTGGCAATTTTAAGAATTCGTCCTCAGGACGGCGGCGGCGACTCCCTTAGCCGGGAAGAACTGCGCACGGTAGTCTATGAAGCCGGCACGATGATCCCTAAAAAACACCAGGACATGCTGGTTAGCATTCTGGATTTAGAAAACGTCACCGCAGAAGATATCATGGTGCCGCGCAGCGATATTGTCGCCATCGACATTAACGATGACTGGAAGATCATTCAGAAACAGCTAACCACGGCTCAACATACCCGCGTACTGTTGTACCGTGACAGCATTGATGACGCCGTGGGTTTTGTGCATGTACGCGATGCCCTGCGACTACTGTCAAAAGATCAGTTTACCAAAGCCTCTTTGCTCAGAGCGGTAAGGGAAATCTACTTCGCCCCGGAGTCCATTCCGCTGCACACCCTGATGTATCAGTTTCAGGCTGAAAAAGAACGGATTGCCCTGGTGGTTGATGAATACGGCGACATTCAGGGGCTGGTTACGCTGGAAGATATTCTGGAAGAAATTATTGGTGATTTCACCACCACTAATCTGCCCGACCACAGTAAAGAAGTGTCTATTCAGCAGGATGGCAGTGTTTTGGTGGATGGCAGTGCGAATATTCGTGAATTGAATAAAGAAATGGACTGGGCCTTCCCCACTGAAGGGCCAAAAACCCTGAATGGATTAATTCTGGAGTATCTGGAAGAAATTCCTGAAAACAACGTGAGCTTGCGTTTGGCCGGTTACCCCATCGAAATTATTGATATTAATGAAAATATGATTAAGACCGTCAGGGTGATGCCTGAATACTACCGCGAATACAAACCCGCCTCTAACGAGTAATTTTACGCTTGGCCAGGGCTTTCGCCTTGGCTGCCGCCACCTTGGCTGACAAATCGCTTAATTTTCCCATCAGTTGCGTCAGTTCTTCGTCTTCGTGCAGGTCAGCTTCCTCAACATGACGCTGAAGCGATTTACGCAACTGTTCGGGGATCGACTGGCCTGACATACTCTCTCAAATAATAGATTCACTACAGTGATCTTTATCGGAAAGCGGTGGGATTTCTAAAGCAAAATATTCGTAAAATACGCATTCGGATTTGCCGAAGATAACGCAGCCCCAGCGCCACATGACCGGGCCAGGTTACTTAGAGCCCCTGATAATGCTGGAGCAAAACCCCTTTACTGCGGCTAAGAGAATAACGCACTACGGCTACCGAACCGGTGGCGAATAATGACATTTTCGGCACATCACAGATTTCATCTAGAAAAAACGATACAAAGGGCATGTGACTGACCAACAAAAGAGGCTGGCCAGCATTATTTTTAATGCTTTGCCGGGCAAGCACGTCCAGGTAGTCATGCACCAGCTTGACGTTACCGTCGGGGGTAATGTCGGCACAGATTTCAAACTGGGTTGCCTGCAAAGTGCTTGCAACTTGTTGATAAGACTGGCGAGTACGCGTGTATGGACTGACCAGTGCAGTCGCTATTTGACTGTCCGCACAATAACTTTCTGCCAGCCAGTGGCTGGAAGCCTCTACTTCTGCGTTGCCAACAGCGGTAAGTCGCCGACTCTTGTCGTCGGTAACAAGTCCTTCGGCCTCACCATGGCGCATGATAAAAATTAAAATGTCGTCTTTGCTACTTTGACCTGACATAACATTGCTAATATGATGAGAATTGACAAGTGTACGATAACAAAGGTCGCGCCCCTCGCCTAGTACTATTGCAGTGACTTAGACTAAGGTGGGAGAACTCATCCATTGAGAAGGGCCGGAAGTATAATAAAAAGCGAATAAGCGAAGATAATCACATTGAATATTTCCCAGGACTTAAACAGTACTGAATCACTTGTTCTCGAAAATGGACTCCGGGTACTCGTTATTCACAAACCTGAAGTGGACACGTGTTGCGTGTCTGTCAGTTGTAAAGCTGGCCACTTCTTTGACCCTGCAGATTGCCCCGGATTGGCACATCTGCTGGAACACATGTTGTTTATGGGCAATGAAGTCAATCCTGAAGCCAATGGGATTAACGACGTTGTTGAGCAAGCTGGCGGGTCTATTAATGCCTGGACCGGCACCGAATTTGCGAACTATCACTTCCAGGCCCATGCCCAGGCTCTACCTCGTTTGCTACCGGCTTTTGCAGCCATGCTTGGCTCGCCGCATTTTAAGCAAGAACGTATTGCCGCCGAAATTCAATCGATAGATGCCGAATATCAGTACAAGCGAAAAGACGACTTGCGCCGGCTCTATCAAATACATAAAGAAACGGCCAACCCTGGCCATCCTTTTGCCAAGTTTTCCGTAGGCAACGAGCTGATTTTTAACCAGTTCCCGGTAAATACCCTGCAACAAATGCTAAGGGCATTTCACCACCAGTACTACTGCGCCAAAAACCTTACACTGTGCATTTACTCACCATTCAGTAGCAGTCAGCTGATGCCCTGGATTGAGGACTCATTTGGCCGTCTTAGTGCAGGGAGTGCTGCTGAGCTTACATTGCCACCACTCTACACACCGGCACAGCTTGGCACCCAAATTAACATTGAACCGTTGCAAGCCGCCAGGCGATTAATTGTGACTTTTGCCTTACCTGCCCTGCATTTGGATATTAGCAGTAAGCCTCTCGATTTCATTAGCCATGTACTGGGTGATGAGGCATCAGGCAGCCTGTTTGCTTACCTCAAAGCGAAAGGCTGGGCCAGTAACCTGATTGCAGGTTCCGGTATTGAAGGGCAGAACTTCAAAGACTTTAATATAAACCTGCAACTCACCGAGAGCGGGCTCGCACAGCAGAATGAAATTATTAACGCTGTTTTTTATGTCGTTGAACTCCTTAAGGAAGGCGCTGAAGAAGACTGGCGTTTGCAGGAGAAGGCCAAACTCAATCAGTTGGCCAGGCAATACGATGATTCTCATAAACCTTTGCAGGCCATTAGTGAACTGGCGGAATTGCATCAGTACTTTAATTGGCATGAGATTGCCGAAGCCTGCAGTTCTGAGACCCTAACAAAGCAGAGTTTGTGTGAAGCACTTGCCTATTTCACGCCGGCGAATATGCGTGTAAAAGTTATTGCTCAGGGTGTTCCTACTACGCAAAACTGCGCTTATTATGATGCTGCCTATGCGGTAGAGCCCTATTCTGAACAACAACTGGCAGCCTGGCAAAGCCCCACTCCAGTAAACGCTATTTTCATGCCGCCCCCCAACCCGTTTATTGGCGACAGTTACAGTTTATGTAAGAACGAAAGCAAGTTTGCTTTGCCTCAGCAGATTGTTACCAACAAAGGGTTCGATTTCTGGTTTTGTCAGGATCATATTTTTAATGTGCCAAAAGGGGATATCTTTGTCTCTTTTGACATTCCCTCTCTGGCCCAGAATATTCATCAGGTTGCCGCCAAACGTTTATGGCTGGCAGCTTTAAACGACTTTCTGCAAGGCCGTTTTTATCGTGCAGAGATTGCCGGGCTACATTATCGGATTTATGGTCATCAGGGCGGATTCAGTATTCACACCCGAGGGTTTAGCGCCCAGCAAGGGCAATTACTGAATCACCTTATTGACGCCATAAAAGGGTTTACCCCTGATCCGCAAACGTTTAAGCAGGTTCAGCTACTGCAGTGCCAGAGCTTACATAACACACTGTTAAACAAGCCCATAAACCGACTGTTTTCACGTTTGAGTGTACTCATCCAAAAAAACACCCATGCACCGGTGGAAATGCTGGATGCCGTGCAGCATTGTCAGTTCGATGACATTCGTCGATTACGCGACAGAGCGTTCGATTATTATCATGTAGACGGGCTGATCCACGGAAACTGGTCTTCTCAGGGCGCACAACGCATTGTTGACAGCGTACTGGCACAAACCGCCTCGGCCAAAGCTCCGCCACTGCCCCGCCCTGTTGCCAAGCTGCCAGTGAGTAAAACACTTTATCATGAGGTAGCCTGCGAGCATGATGATGCTGCGGTTGTCTTATATCTTCAGGCGCCCAGCAATGATATTCAGGACGTTGCTATGTGTATGGTGCTGGAGCAAATGTTAGCAGGCTCTTTCTTTACAACATTACGCACAGAGAAACAGCTTGGCTATATTGTGGGCACCGGTTATGTGCCACATAACCAGCATCCGGGCATCGCTTTTTACATTCAAAGCCCTAACAATGCGCCGCAGGTGCTGCTTGATCACATTTCTGCATTTTTACAACAACAAACCAGCGAAAAAGCATTTTACGAAGGTTACTGGCCTCATATTCAGCGTAACTTATTAAAACAGTTACAGGATGTTGATATCAACCAGTCCATGCGTTCGCAAAATATCTGGCAAAGTCTGGGCGCTGGCGACCCGCAACTCAATACCAACCAACGCATCGCGCAGGCCATCGAATCAATGCGCTTCAGCGACATTGAACGCTATGCCACAGATATGAACTTGAATCAGACATTCGGACAATTGGTTTTATTTGCGCCCGGTAAATTTAAAACCATGAACGTAACAAATGACGTCTGCATTCCAAATATCGCCGATTTTAAATCTAAAGTTGAATTTTACCTCTGAGTAAATATCACTCTCTTTTCCTGAACCGCCATCTCTGCCTGAACAAGAAATACACAGGCAGTGGTGGCATTCAAAAAAAACCTTGTAGAGACGCTGTTTATTGGGCATATTGGGTAGCGGATAGTAGGGAAGCTAGACACGATAAGAAGTAAAAAAAGATAAGGCATTCAATGCCAAAGGTGTATGGTGCGCTCAACCCACAGAACGACGTTTGCCCTGATAATTTCAGTGCTATTTCTATTTACCCGTGCAGTATTTGCTGCCACGGTGCTTACTGATATCAAATTCGCTGAGTACACCATCGAAGATGGCCTGCCTGAAGACACTATCATGTCAATCGTTGAGGACCCTCATGGCTACATATGGGTAGGTTCTATAGAAGGCGTTTTTCGTTATGATGGCTACCATTTTAAGGAATACAAACACTCTCCAAACGATCCAAACTCTATTCCACAAGGGTTTGCCAGAACGATGTTTATTTCGGAGCAGGGAGAGCTTTGGCTAGGCACCTATGAAGGATTAGCCAGATACAGGCCAGATACTGACGACTTTCAAGTTTACAACAGTGACAACTCATTGTTGCGCAATAATGAAATCTGGTCGATAGATGAAGAGACTTCTGGTGACATTATCGTAGCAGACACATCCAATATTTACCGAATAGACCAGAAAACAAAGACATTATCATTACTGGATGAACGCGTAGATTTTCCGGATGAAATTGAGGAAATTCGCAACGAGCCGACTCGTATTTGGATAGGCACTTTTGCGTCCGGCGCGTATATTTACGATAAGAAGCGTCGCCAGCTCTATTCTTTAAAGTCAGTAAACCCATGGGGAATTAACCTTCCAGAGACTGCAGTCTTTGATATTCAGGTAATCGATGGTTTGTATTGGATTGCAACCAATAGCGGTATCATTGTTTTAAATAACAGTGGCGAAATAGTTAAGCGCATAAATAAGGCTAATTACCCAAATTTAAAAAACGAAAATGTTCGAACCATCATTCAGAAATCAGAAGGCGTCATCTGGTTTGGCACTGAAGATGGGCTTGCAATTTATAATGAGGTCAAGGATAAACTTATAATCATTGATGCTGAGATGAAAAGTATCACCTATCTCGATAACCAATTTATCCGCCGAATATACAAAGACTCTTCCTCGTCAATATGGTTAGCAACTCTTGAGGGGCTTTACCGACATTCTTCTGGATCAAACCTTCTAAGATTATACCCGGTTGCTACTGCAGAAGAGGAAAGCGGCTCACCTAGAATTTGGGCGATAAAAGAAGATAGCGAGAATAACCTCTGGATGGCGACCCAAAGTGCGGGTCTGAATCGGCTAAATTTCCATGATGAAAGCCAGGCATCATTCCTGGGCGGCCGTGCCACCCAATTATGGGATTTAGCAATAGACAGTTATGACCAAATCTGGTTGGCAACCTCAAATGGCATAGAGTTGTATAAGAATCAAGATGATAATTTAAAAAAACTAAAGACTTTTCTACGAGATGAGTTTGTCGGTAACATTTACCACGATGGGGATAGGATTTGGGCTTGGACAGAATTGGATGGACTGATTTCAATTGAACCAGAACAACCCGGGACTGCCTCATCAGCTTCCTACGTAATGAAAACTCATAACCCATCATTGAAAAATTCGATGGCCTTTCCGTTGTTCACCGACCTAGACGGTATGCTCTGGTTGTCTGGAGACGGAAAAATAAAACTTTATAACCCTAAGAATGATGTCATCAACAATGTTATCGACTTCAATGTAAAAGGTTTAAACCCTCCCCCAAAGTTAATGGATGTTTATTTATGGGGTAACTATTACTGGCTTACTACCCATTCATCAGGTATTTACCAACTTGATAAAAACACTCTAAAAGTTGTAAGGCATCATTCTTTAAATGTCGATTCCAAAATCTTAGCTTCTGTAGGACTAAAAGATGCTATTTGGATAGCGACAGAGTCGAATGAAATTAAGCAGGTTTTGCTCCCTAACCTGGAAGTGGTTCTCACTCTTTCCAGTACAAAACTTGAACTAAACGACTACTCAGAAGGCGCCGTAACTAAAACCAAAGAGAATGCTTTGGTATTTGGTGGTAACCGGGGATTCCATTATTTCCATCCAGAGTCATTAACTTTCGATCAATTTACAGATATACCATCGCAAAAACCGCAATTAGTCTCCTTAAAGCTATTCGGTAAAGAACAATCTTTAAGACAACCTGGCTCCATTCTTGATAAACCCATCAATCTGAAAGACTCTTTGACGTTATCAATGAGTGACTCACGATTTAGTTTGGGATTTGCAGTGCTAAATGCGATTTCGCCATCCACAGTTAAGTACCGCTACCGTATGAATGGTCTGGATAAAACCTGGACAGAAGCAGGAAAAGAAAGACAGGCCCCCTATAATAACTTATCCTTTGGTGATTACAGGTTTGAAGTCCAGGCATTGGAAGACGGTAAAGCCTGGTCCCCCTCAAGAGAACTAAACCTGACCATTTTGCCACCGCCCTGGCTTCATCCTGCGGCTTTAATATTTTATGGCTTCTTTGCGGCAATTATTACTCTGTATGTAGTTCGTCAATACCACGTTCGTCGTCGTCAGCGAATTGCTGTTTCGGAGTCTGAAGAACGCTTAAAGCTCACGCTGTGGAGCAGCGGCGATGAATTATGGGACTGGGATGTTTATCGCGGCCAGGTCTATCGTTCCAACACCTGGGGCACCCTGGATTTCCCTCAGGACGACATTCGCACTAGCAGCGCTTACGATGCCAATATACACCCCCATGATTTGAAACGCGTGCAGGATGCCCTTAAGGAGCATTTGGAAGGTAAATCTGATTTTTATGAAATTGCCTACCGAACCAAAACCTTCACCAATACCTGGCTGTGGATTTTAGACCGCGGCAAGGTTGTTCAGCGTGATCACAATAATGAGCCCATCCGGATGACGGGCACCTTGAAAGATATTCAGCACCTGAAAGATGCCGAAGAACAGCTCAACCTGTTTAAGCGCTCTATCGAAAACATTTCTGAAGGCGTATTTATTACCGATACGAAGTTCCGCTTTATTTCGGTGAATAATGCCTATTGTACTTATACCGGTGAAACCCGGGATCAGGCATTAGCGACGTACCTGTATTTCCATCAGTACCCGGAAGCCTTTACCGAAGAGATTAAAAAAACCCTTAGATCCAGAGGTAACTGGAGCGGCGAAGTTGAAAGCAGCCGGGTAAATGGCGAACGCTATGAAATCGAACTAAATATAGATGCGGTGCACGACGATGACGGCCGTATTTCTCATTTTGTAGGCGTATTTTCAGACATTACATCCCGTAAGAGCACAGAAAAAGAGTTGTTGAAATTGGCTAATTCCGATCCGCTCACAGAATTACCTAACCGCTCATTCTTCCAGGCCAGCCATAGCAACCTGGTTCGCCGAGCTACCCCCCATGCCCTACTCTGCCTGGACATGGATAACTTTAAGAAGATTAACGACTCGCTGGGTCACCAGACCGGCGATATACTGATTAAACAAATTGCCAAGCGTATCCAGCGCATGACCGATAGCAATTCAACCTGCTATCGTCTCGGCGGTGATGAATTTAGTATTCTGATGGAAGATTTTTCAGACATACACACCATCACTCATTTTGCGCAAAGTATTCTCAACACGCTGTCACGCCCCTTTATCATCAACAAGCAAGAGTTTGTGCTGGGCGCCAGTATTGGTATCGCGTTATTCCCTGAAGACGGCTCTTCTCCGCAGGAGTTGCTGAAAAACGCCGACACTGCCATGTATTTTGCCAAGAATAATGGCGGGAACAGCTACCAGTTCTTCAGCGGCGAGATGAACCAAAACGCCGTAAGACAGTTACAAATTGAAAACTTAATTCGCCAGGGCATTAAAGACAATTTATTTACCGTTTACTATCAACCCAAGGTTGATATTACCACTGGTAAACTGGTGAGTATGGAAGCCCTGGTTCGCTTCGAACACCCGAATAAAGGGATCGTTAGCCCAGGGCAGTTTATTCCACTGGCAGAGCAAACCGGTCAGATTATTGAGATAGGTGAACAAGTTTTACGTAAAGCCTGTGAAGATACCAAGCGCTGGGTCAGCGAAGGGTTGTTCAGCGGCCGGGTGGCGGTAAATATCTCGGCAAAACAATTCGAACTGCCTGACCTTGATGATCGGATTGAAAGCGTGCTGCGTCAGGTAGGCTTATCTCCCCTACATCTGGAGTGTGAGATTACTGAAGGCACTCTGATGGAAAACCCGGAAGAAGGCCTCAGAATGATGCAGAGGCTGCGTGACCGTGGTATTCACCTGGCACTGGATGACTTCGGAACCGGTTATTCCTCTCTGGCTTACCTCAAGAAATTTCCGTTGAATACCTTAAAAATTGATAAAGCCTTTATCGATGATATCGCCAACAGCAATGTAGATCGCCACATGGCGGCGGCCATTATTAATATTGCCCACAATCTTGGCTTAAAGGTAGTTGCAGAGGGTGTGGAATATGAAGAGCAGTTAAATATTCTGCGCCGCTATGACTGTGAAATGCTACAAGGCTTTCTATACAGCAAGCCGCTCAATGCAGAACGGTTTGAGAAGCTTCTGCGCGAAAACAGCTTATTGCATAAAATCATTAATAAGGTCTCGCCCAATTAATCACCCGCGGCTTTCATAGCCGCAGGTAAGCTATCGTATTAACGCCCATCAGCAAGTCAGGCTATCAGCAAAGCAACCTGAAATTAACTCCTTCCCTAAGTAATAAATGACCTCCCCAGTGACTTAACTACTATTTAGTTAACAACCAGTGCTGTAGAACACTAATTCTCTTCCTGGCCTGAAAACCTGCAAATTAATTAACAAGTTATAATTATAAATACTCCTTATTTTTTTATTAAAAAGGCCATACCAAGCCTCTTTTAAACAATAAGAGGTATTTTTTTGACTCTTTTACCTTAAGTATTCCGAAAAGCGGCAGATAAATGCATAGAACGGCAATAATTTCCGGCAACGGAAAATTGACGCCGTACAAAAGGAAGCTGCAAACCATTGTTTTTAAAGGACTTTAAATGTTGGCATAGGGTTCGCATTACTAAGAATGACAATGAGGATTGTCAATCAGTTTTGTTTGTTTTGTATATAAGAATATAATGAGGAAAGAAAGATGTTGAAAGCATACGCAGTAGCCCTAGTACTTTCTACAACCGCACCTGTAGCAGCCGACAAGCAAGAAGGCGCACAGAAAGCTCCTGTACAGAAAAAAGAAGTCGCAACTGAAACCCAGTCTTACAAGCCAAAAACCGGCACTGTTCGTATTTAGACTTCTAACGAATTCTAAAAAAGGAGCTCAAGCTCCTTTTTTTATGCCTGTTACGCCTGTAAATAAGCGTTGTTAAAGCCGCAGTCTTTTCTCATTCGAACGTGGCGACTAATCGAAAACATCGGCCATACCAGCGGCCCCATCAATAAACCTACCAACGCCCACTGCTTTGCAGACAGTCCGGCTTTTGTCGCTTCGACAAAAAAATAGCAGCTACTGGCCAGACAAACTAAAATCACTGTCAACATATTGACACCCTTTTAATCTATAAGGTTTTTTTGATTTGCTGAAAAATCGTTCAACTTTTCAAACGGCCGCATAATACCTTTTTCGGGTAACAAAACCATCATTTATTTAGCTTATAATGAAAAAATCCGGCCTAAGCCGGATTTTTAACACATTAATAACAATCCATTAATAAAAGGACGTGTTTTCCGCTGCCATTTTTTCCAGCACGGCGGCCGGTTTAAATTTGCCATCCACCTTGTCTGCATAATAATTAAGGCGTTCTACTACTTTGCTTATACCGAGCTGGTCCATATAGCGGAAAGGTCCGCCAAGGAATGGCGGGAAGCCAATTCCAAAGATAGCCCCTATGTCGCCGTCGCGAGCGCAGCGGATAACGCCCTCATCAAGGCAACGGGCAGCTTCATTAAGCATCATCAGCACGCAACGTTCAGAAATTTCAGATTCGCTGCGACTTTTAGACGGTGACACACCAAGCAATGGATAAATACTTTCGTCCACTGCTTTGCCTGGTTTCTTACCGCTGTAATCGTAAAACCCTTTTTTATTCTTTTTCCCTTTGCGGTCATCAGCCAACACCTTATCGAACGCTGAAGGCGCGGTAAAACGCTCTCCAAAAGCATCCATAAGAATAGGAATGATTTTAGTACCTACGTCTATGCCTACTTCGTCTAGCAGTTTAACCGGCCCTACCGGAAAGCCAAAGTTCAGCAGCGCCTTATCAATGTGATCGATGGGCTCACCAGCCAGAATAAGACTGGCCGCCTCGTTCATATAAGGTGCCAGAATTCGGTTCACATAAAACCCTGCGCCATCCTTCACCACCACAGGCGTTTTACCTTGCTTTTTGGCAAACTCCACGGTAGTTGAAATCGTCTGGTCAGAGGTTTTCTCATGAGCAATCACCTCTGCCAGCGGCATTTTGTCTACCGGCGAGAAATAATGCAGACCAATCACATTTTCCGGACGAGCCGCTTCGGCCGCAATATCGCCAATAGGAATGGATGACGTATTAGAAGCAAAAATGGTTTCGGCTTTACAAGCCTGCTCCACATCTGCCACCATTTTGCGCTTCAGTCCAACATCTTCAAACACGGCTTCAACGATAATATCCGCGTCCTGCAAGCCAGAGTAATCCAGTGTACCGGTTAACAATGCCAGCTGTTTTTGCATTTCAGACTTGCGCATAAAGCGGCGTTTGACCTTTTTATTCAACAGGTCGTAACTGTACTTCATGGCATTGGCAATACCAGCGGGCTGGATATCTTTAATGCGTACAGGTACACCGGCCTTAGTGGCTGTAACATAGGCAATACCGCCGCCCATTAAGCCGCCACCAAGCACACCCACCTTGTTAACTTTCTCTGGTGGTACATCCGCCACGCCAGACTCTTTTTTCATAGCGGTGGTGGCAAAGAAGATTTGTCGTAGTTGTTTCGACTCTGGTGTCATCACCAATTGGCCAAAGGCCCTGGCTTCAGCTTCCAGACCCGCTTTAATACCTTTGTTAATGCCCACTGCCACCACATCAAGAATTTGCTGTGGTGCCGGGTAATTTCCGCGGGTTTTAGCCTGGGTTTGCTCACTGGCTTTCTTAAATACAATATTGCGCCCCGGCCCGGTTCCCTCAAGGAATTTATTCACCAGACCTTTGGGCTCAACTTTGCGTGATGGTTTCGACCTGGTCGCAAATTGAGAAGCCACTTCCACCAGCACAGAGCGAGGTACCACTTCATCCACAATGCCATATTTTTTGGCTTGTTTGGCTCGTACGGAGGCGCCTGTGAGCATCATTTTTATCGCTTGCTGAATGCCAGCCAGTTTCGGTAAACGTTGTGTACCACCACTGCCAGGCAACAGGCCGAGCTGTACTTCTGGCAGGCCCAGTTGCGTGGCCGAACTGTCGGTACAAACCCGGTAATGACAGGCCATCGCCAGTTCCAGACCACCGCCCAGCGCAGGCCCGTGAATGGCAGCTACAAATGTGGCTCGCATAGTTTCTATGCGATTGAAAATATCCTGCCCGCCTTTTGCCAGAGCCATGGCTTCATCAGCGGTAGAACAAGCATCAAGCATGGTAATATCGGCTCCAGCCACAAAGGAATTGTCCTTGCCGCTGACCAACACCACTCCTTTAATGCTACTGTCCTTTTCAATATCATCCAACAGTACCGTCATTTCGTCACCGAAAGCGGCTTTAAGTGTATTCATCGACTCACCGGGCACATCCATGGCCAGGATCGCAATACCGTTATCTTGCTTCGTCAGCGTAAAGGCGCTTTGAGGTTGTTCTGTCATTATGCTGTCTCCACAATCATTGCTGCACCTAGTCCACCCGCTGCGCAGGCGGTTAACAGGCCTGTTCCGCCGCCGCGGCGATTAAGTTCGTTAAGCATCTGGGTGATCATACGGGTTCCGGTGGCTGCAAATGGATGGCCATAAGCAATTGAACTGCCCATCACATTAAACTTATCCATATCAATCTCACCAGTGGCTTTACTGCGCCCCAGTTTCTCCTGCGCGAATTTATCACTGGCGAACATTTTAATATTTGCCAGCGTTTGAGCAGCAAAGGCTTCGTGCATTTCGATAAGAGTTAGATCGTCCAGCGTCATCCCCGCTTTATCCAGCGCCATTGGCGTTGCGTAGGAGGGCCCCATCAGCATATCTTCCCAAACGTCAATGGCGGCAAACGCGTAGCTCTTAATGTAACCAAGCGGAGTGTAACCAAGTGCTTTAGCTTTACTTTCGGTCATCATTAATACGGCTGACGCGCCGTCAGTCAACGGAGTGGCATTGGCTGCGGTTACCGAGCCATATTTTTTGTCGAATACCGGGCGTAGCTTAGCGTAACCTTCAATTTTAGAATCAAAGCGAATGTTATTGTCTTGCTCTAATGCCCCTTTGTACGGTTCGGCATAAGCTGTCATGACTTCATTAGCCAGCTTACCAGCCTGCCAGCTTTCGGCCGCAAGGCTATGCGAACGGTGGGCCAGCTCATCCTGCGCCTGGCGTGAAATTCCGTGGCTCTTGGCCATTTGTTCAGCGGTCTGGCCCATCGATAGACCCGTCGAATATTCAGCAACCGCTGGCGGAACCGGCAATAAATCCTTCAGGCCCAGTTTTTTGAGAACGGCCCATTTTTGCCCCAAAGTTTTGGTTTTCTGCAAATCAACCAGTGCTCTGCCCAGTTTTTTTGATACCCCAATAGGCGATACAGAGGTTGAGTCAGCGCCACCGGCTACACCTATTTCAATATTACCCGCCATCATCGACTCGGCAATGTTTACCGTAGACTGAAAACTGGTCGCACAGGCCCGGGAAACACTGTAGGCATCGGTGTGCACGTTCATGCCCGTTCCCAGAACAATTTCACGGGCAATGTTTGGCGCTTCGGGCATTTGAACCACCTGACCATACACCAGCTGTTCAACCAGCTTAGGGTCCACAGCATTGCGAACCAGCAACTCGTTTACCACCATCTTGCCTAAATCAACCGCCGGCACACCGTGAAAGTAGGTTGCCATTTTAGCAAACGGCGTTCTAAGGCCGGCAACAATTGCGATTCTGTCGCCATTGCGCGTTGTGACTGATTGTTGTTTAGCCATTCAATTCAACCTTTATTTGCGACCATCAAGTGGTCTGACCTGTAGTTAGTGGGCAGATTTTTACAAACTATTAAACAAATAGCAAATGTGCAGCGGAATATTTTGCAACATTTATTAACTTGAGGACTGACATCTCTTGAAACAAAATAAAGCGACCCTATTACAGATTGTTGATATAACAACAATTGGACAGGCAAAAAATGGCGTTCTGACCATTTTACCGGGAACCTTTCTGACCCTGAAAAGTCATATCGGTTCAGCGCCGGTACCGGCCACCGGGCATCGCGCATTTTTTACCCATTATTTTGCATTTTCAATAACATAAACAAGGTAAGATTTTCTTATGGCAGCTGAGCAGTTCAGACAGTTACACGCATACCTCGATTCACAGATTATTGGTCAGTCTCAACTTACGCTCAATATGTTAATCGCCCTGCTTGCCGATGGCCATTTGCTGGTTGAAGGCCCTCCAGGGCTGGCTAAAACCCGTGCGATTAACGCGCTGGCAAAAGGTATTGATGGCGATTTCCACCGGGTTCAGTTTACCCCGGACTTGCTGCCAGCCGATTTAACCGGCACCGATATTTATCGCCCTGAAACCGGCGAGTTTGTTTTTCAGCAAGGGCCGTTGTTTCATAATCTGGTGCTAGCCGATGAAATCAACCGTGCGCCAGCCAAAGTGCAATCCGCCTTGCTTGAGGCAATGGCTGAACATCAGATCACGGTGGGTAACAAAACCTATAAACTGCCGGAGTTGTTTTTGGTCATGGCAACCCAGAACCCGCTCGAGCAGGAGGGAACCTATCCGCTCCCTGAAGCGCAGCTGGACCGTTTCTTAATGCATCTGGAAATTGACTATCCGGATGCCGACACCGAACTACAGATCTTACAACTAACCCGTAATGAAGAGCTCAGTGCCCCCTCTGCAACGCCACCAAGCCTGAGTCAGGCCGATATATTTGCCGCACGCAAAGCGGCGCTGGCACTGCATATGGCCCCTGCTCTTGAGACGTATCTGGTGCAATTGATTATGGCCACCCGCCGTCCGGAAAACTATGCTCCGGAGCTGGCCGAGTGGATAGAGTTTGGCGCCAGTCCGCGAGCGACGATTGCGCTGGACCGCTGCGCCCGGGCGCATGCCTGGTTAGCCGGTCGCGACTTTGTTGGACCCGATGATATTCAGGCGGTATTTCATAATGCCCTGCGTCATCGCATCATTTTGTCTTATCAGGCAGAAGCTGAGGGGGTTAACAGTAATCAGGTGCTGGACAAAATTTTAAATCTGGTGGCCGTGCCTTAAATCATGACTACGCAATCACTATTAGCCCGATTGCAGTCAGACGGCATTCATTTAGGTGTCAAAGAGCTACTGCAATACCGACAGTTTGCCAACTTACTGGACTTAACGCCGCGGCGCACACCGCAGGCGCGTCTGGCAGGCAGTTATCTCACCAAACATAAAGGGCGAGGTATGGAGTTCGACGAAGCCCGGCATTATCAGCCCGGCGACGATATCCGTGCTATTGACTGGCGGGTAACGGCCCGTACCGGTAAAACCCACACCAAGGTTTATCGCGAAGAACGCGAGCGCCCCGTGTTTATTTTGTGTGATATGACTGCGTCTATGCAATTTGGTACCCAGTTGTTATTAAAGTCTGTGCAGGCTGCGCATTTAACAGCGTTATTAAGCTGGGCGGCAGCACAGCGTGGCGACAAAGTTGGTGCCTTGGTGTATTCAGATTTTCTGCATGCCGAATGCAAACCGCTGAGTCGAAAACGCGCGGTGTTATCAATCTGTCACGAATTGATGCGCTGTCAGAACCATGCCCGCAATCAATCTCAGTCACAGCCAGACACTAATATGGAAAGCGCCCTGGCCCGTTTGCGCCGCCTCGCTAAACCCGGCAGTCTGGTGTACGTGATCAGCGATTTCCTGCAGCTCGAAGAGCGAGCCCTGCAACATTTAATGCAAATTAGCCGACACTGTGAAGTGAGCGCACTGGCCATCACCGATCCGCTGGAGAGAGAGCTCCCGGTGACTAACCGGCTACAGCCGGTTAACGTAACCAACGGCGCTCAGCAGCAAACCTGGTTGCTGGGCGATCGCAGCCTGGCCAGTCACTATTCATCCAGTCAGCAAGCTCGCTGGCAGGCAGTGGAGTCACATCTAAAACAATGTAAAACCGCGTTAAACTTCATTGATGCCGGTTTGCCTCTGACCGAACAATTTGAACGCTTGCGGAGGTTATCTCAGTGGACCCGTTAGCACAGCTTAAAGATATTCATACCCCCCAAGGGGTGGACTGGTGGCCTTTGGCCTGGGGATGGTGGATACTGGCGCTACTTACCGTTGCACTGCTGTGCTACGCGGTTTACGCCTTGGTTCGTCATATCAGGTTTAATCGCGCTCGCCGCGAAGCCATTGCCTTGCATAAAACCCTTGAGGCCAATGAACAGTACCCGGCCAAAGCCAATCAGTTGCTCAAACGGGTCACCCTGCATTATTTTGACGCCGCGCATTCCGCCGCCGCTTTTGGCACCGCCTGGCAGAGCCTGTTACTGAACTGCCTGGCAGACAAACATCAACAAAAAGCCAAACCGGGGCTCGAGCTTTTATGCAACAGCACCTATCAGCCGACACCGCTAAAGGATGAGCAGTTAAGTGATATTCATCAGGCCGTGAGTACCTGGTTGCAACACGCCAGGTTAAAGCAGCCGCCACAGCCCCTTACTACCGGGGAGGTAAACGCCCATGTTTGAGTTTGCCTGGTGGTGGGTGCTATGCCTATTCCCCCTGCCCTGGATTATCCGGTTATTAAGCCGCCGAACCCAAAGTGTCGAAGTAGCACTGCGGGTTCCCACCTTGTTAAACAATTTGCCAGATACCCAGTCTTCGAAAAGCTCAACACTGGGGCTGCATCTGCTGGCTACCGTCATTTGGCTTTGCCTGGTTATAGCAGCAGCTCGCCCCCAATGGCTGGGTGAACCAGTCAGTATTCCCAGTGAAGGGCGGGAAATGATGCTGGCGGTAGACCTTTCCGGCAGTATGAAAATTGAAGATATGCTGGTAAATGGTCGCCAGGTTAACCGCTTAACCATGATCAAATCAGTGCTGCATGACTTTATTCAACGTCGGGTGGGTGATCGTCTGGGCCTGATACTTTTTGCCGATACCGCTTATTTACAGGCGCCTTTGACCTACGACAGAGAAACAGTAGCCACCTTACTCGATGAGGCTGTTATTGGCCTGGTTGGTGAACAAACCGCCATTGGTGATGCCATCGGCTTAGGGGTAAAACGTTTTGAGCTGAAAACCGACTCTAACCGGGTACTGATATTGCTCACTGATGGACAAAACACAGCGGGCAATATTTCACCCGAGCAGGCCAAGGAACTTGCAGTAGATGCCGGCGTAACGGTTTACACCATAGGTGTAGGCGCAGATGTGATGACAGTAAACAGTTTCTTTGGCAGCCGTCAGGTGAATCCTTCTCAGGAACTCGATGAAACCATGCTTACGGATATCGCCAAAGCCACCGGCGGACAGTATTTCCGCGCCCGGGATGCCGCCGAACTGGAACAAATTTATGCCATGCTCGACCAGCTCCAACCCATTGCCGGTGACGAACGCAAAATGCGCCCTCTCACGGCACTGTACTATTATCCGCTGGCGTTAGCTTTACTATTAAGTATTCTTCCGGTCGTTGGCCTGTTGCTCAGTCAACTTTGGCGCCGGATATTTGCCATGAGGGTTTCAGCCGAATGATGTCTCTTCCCGCTGACTTTCACTTTTTAAGACCGGAATGGTTTTATGCTCTGCTCCCGTTGCTGATAGCCGTTTGGATGATTAAACGCTGGCGCTCCAGAGCTACAGGCTGGCAAGGCGTCATTGCCGGCCACCTGTATCAGCATTTAATTACTGGCAAGCAACAATCCGTCACCTCGTTATTTGTGCCATTTTTAGCCTTAACCTGGCTGTTGGCCGTTATAGCGCTGGCCGGGCCTACCTGGGAGCGTATTCCACAACCGGTTTATCAGGTTAAAACCGGTCATGTACTGGTGATGGATATGTCGCTATCAATGCGCGCAACCGATATCTCTCCAGACCGGCTTTCCCGGGCTAAGTATAAAGCCATCGACCTGGTGAACCTGATTGATGAAGGCGATATGGGGCTGGTTGCTTACGCCGGAGACGCGTTTGTTATTAGCCCGTTAACCGAAGATGCCAATACCTTAAATGCCCTGCTGCCGGGTTTAAGCCCCGAAATTATGCCGGTGTCTGGCAGCGATCCGGTTCAGGGACTGCGCCTCGCTGCCACACTATTAACCAATGCTGGCTTTCAAAATGGTGTGCTTTACTGGATCACCGACGGGGTAGAAATTTCGCAAATGAAAGAACTGAGTGACTTTCTCTCCGAGACGCCGTTTAAGGTGAATATTCTCGGTGTTGGTACCGAAGAAGGTGCGCCCATTAAGCAACTAAATGGCGAGCTGCTCAAACGCAATAATGGCTCTATTGTGGTTCCCAGACTCAACGCCGGCGCGCTCCAGCAACTTAGCCGACAAGGTGGTGGCACCTTTGCAGAGTTAACACCGAATGATACTGATATTCGCCAGCTTTCGGCAACCGGTCGCTTTGACAACCGTGAAACACAAGACAATGATAATAACAACCAGGGTGACGAATGGCGTGAAGCCGGCCCCTATTTGCTGGTGTTATTACTGCCCATTGCGGCTTTCGCTTTTAAGCGTGGTTTGCTATTTGCCTTGTTAGTTTCGGTGACCCTCACTTTACCCACTCCGCCAGCCACTGCACAGACCCAAGCAGAGCCTCAGGCAGAGGCCACAGACAGTTCAGCAGCAGAATTACCCTGGTGGAAAAAGCCTTTCTTAAATGCCGACCAACAAGGGCTCGAAGCTTACAATGCTGCTCAGTACGAAGCTGCAAGCAGTAACTTTGATGATCCTGCCTGGCGAGGGGCTGCTCAGTATCGCGATGGCGACTATGCCGGTGCCGCACAAACTTACGCTCAACTTGATACTGCCGACGGTTATTACAATCAGGGCAACGCGCTGGCCAGAGCCGGTGAATTAGATGCCGCTATTGCCGCCTACGATAAAGCGCTGGAAAAACGCCCGGCTTTTCCTGATGCCAAAGAAAACAAAGCGCTTATTGAAAAGCTTAAGGAACAACAGGACCAGCAACAGCAAAATCAACAAGACCAAAATCAGCAGGATCAGTCTCAGCAAGACCAACAGGAGTCTGAACAGCAGGACGGTGAGTCTGACGAGGATCAACAAAACGCCGATCAACAAGACGGTCAAAATCAACAGAATTCACAGCAAAACTCTCAGCAAGAAGATCAACAAAATTCAGATCAGCAATCTGAACAGGATCCGCAGGATGGTGAGCAACAAGATGACGAGCAGGAAACGCAATCCCAGCAGCAAGAGGATGAGCAAAACGAGCAACCGTCTCAGGCTCAACAGGCACAGCAGGAACAAAGCGAACGGGATAAAGAAACCCAGCAACGCCTGAACAATTTATTGCGTCGGGTACCCGACGACCCCGCTTTCTTACTAAAACGAAAAATGCAACTGGAAGCCCAGAAGCGGCAGTATCGCCGCCCACCAGATTCAAACCGGAGTGATTGGTAATGCTTAAACAACGCCATTGGTCTTTATGGTTATTGTTACTGACTTTTGCAGCGCATGCTGAAGTAACCAGTGTCACCGCGACTGTCGATAAAAACCCGGTAATGCTGGATGAAGCCATAACCCTAACCGTCACCGCAGAAGGGGATGCCGAACGGGAAGCCTTCGACAGCTCGGTATTATTGAGCGATTTTGTTGTGGGGCGCACGTCAGTGAGTTCTCAAACCTCAATTATTAACTTCGATACCCGGCGTACTACAACGTGGAGCACTACCCTGTTTCCGCGCAAGGTAGGGACTTTTACCATCCCCGCATTTACCATTGAAGGGCAAAAAAGTGCGCCGGTAAATGTGAAGGTGATCCCGGTACAGCAAGGCGAGAATGCACCGGCCAGGGATTACTATGTAAGCACCGAAGTAAATAATGATTCGGTGTATTTACAGCAGCAACTGCGTTATACCGTAAAGCTCTATCTGTCGTCACAAATTGAGCGTGGGAGTCTGCAGGCACCAGACCTCGAAAATGCGCAAATACAACAACTTGGCGATGATAAACAGTATACCGAACTGGTTAATGGCCGTCGCTATCAGGTGGTGGAGCGTAATTTTGCGGTGCTACCGCAACAATCCGGAACATTTACCATTCGTGGTCCGGTGTTTTCCGGCGAAGTTATTGCCCCCAATACCAACCAGCGTTTTGGTTTTTTTAACCGCACTCAAACCATCAACCGTGTCGGTCCGGATGTGGAGGTTGAAGTAAAACCTATCCCTACTGAGGTCGACTATCATTGGTTACCCAGTGATTTTGTGCAGCTCGATGAAGAATGGCAAAGCGATACCTTTACTGTTGGTGATCCGGTTACCCGCACGCTGACACTCACTGCAGTGGGTGTAGTAGAGGAACAATTGCCGGAGATTGAGCAGATTTACCCACCCGACTTTAAGCTTTATCCGGATCAGGCCAATAGTGCCTCGGCGGAAAAAGACAACCGCCTTATTGTGCAACGCACCGAATCGGTTGCCATGATCCCTACCAAAGCCGGCAGCTATATCATTCCAGAAGTCAGGGTGCCTTGGTTTAACGTCTCCACCGGCAAAACCGAATATGCAAAACTGCCGAGCCGCACTGTAAATGTTGTGCCGGCTGCGGGACAATCATCCTCTGCGGCAAGCGCGCCGCCGATTCAACCAGAACAGTCAGTACCGGCTCCTGAGGAAAACGAACAATCGCCACCTCAACCGGCAACCACCGTGGCAGAGCAAAATGCATGGGACAACCTGCACACGCTGATGCTTGCGCTCTGGCTCCTCACTCTGATTGGCTGGTTAGCGACCTACTTTCAGTTTAAAAAACGTGGCCCGGCCAGCCGTTCAGGTTCGCAATCTTCCATAACGCAGCCCGCAGCGAAGAATGGAGACTTACAGCAAGTAGTTCGCCAGGGCGACATCAGTAAAATTCAGCCGGCCCTGAACCAGTGGTTAAGCCAATTTTCTGCCGCCAAACGCTGGCAGATATCACAGCAGATTAAACCTGAGATAGATGCCATGATGGCAGCCAGCTACGCCTCCCAGCCGGGCCAGTGGGATCCTGGCGCATTGCTGAATAAACTAAACAGCCTGCAAACCCGGCAGAGCGACGCCGGACAGGGTTTATCACCACTCTACCCGGCGAATTAAACGCCTTTAACACAAATGGCGATGAGTTTGGATAAATGGATAAATAAAGGAGCGTTTTAGCTCCTTTATTTTTTTTAAAAAATTTTATTCTTTTATGAAATTAATTTATTTAATCTCAGGTCTGGTTAATCATGAAAGAAAAAACGCTCCGCTACGAAGCTTTGGTACGTGCTCTTCACGGTGATATTTACCGCTATGCGTACTGGCTAACAAACGACAAGAGTACTGCCGAAGATATTGTGCAGGAGACTTTCCTGCGCGCCTGGCGGGCATTGGATAGTTTACAGGATGAAAAAGCCGCAAAGTCCTGGCTAATCACGATTCTGAGACGGGAGAACGCCCGACGCTTTGAACGTAAACAGTTTGACCTGGTCGATTTTGACGAAGTTTCTGTTTCCGGCAATGAGGATCAGGACAGTGATGCGGAGGTTCGTCAGGTCCGCAAGGCCATGGGTAAACTGGCCCCGGATTACCGGGAACCTTTAATGCTACAAATCATTTTTGGTTTTAGTGGCGATGAAATCGCCCAGCAACTGGAACTCAATAAAAATACCGTGATGACAAGGCTGTTCAGGGCCAGAGCGCAATTAAAAGATGTACTGACATCATCGTCGCAACAGAGAGGTTTACATAGTGGATGAATTAGAATTTCGCCGCCGAGTCTATACAAACCCAGCGGATAACGAGAAAGACTTGCTCGAAGCTGCTGCGCAAAATCCTGACAACGATGCATTTTGGCAGGACATTAAGCAACTTGATGAAAAATTAAAAACGGCAGCTCAGGTTCCCGTACCAGATGATTTGGCGAATCGGTTAATCCTTAAGCAGACTTTACGTGAGTTTAACCAGCAAAAACGCCGTAACCGTTGGTATATTGGCCTCGCGGCCAGTGTCGCATTCACCTTCGGAATCGCTCTGACCGCATGGCAACAACAGCATGTGCAGTTAGATCAGGCAGCGCTGGCCCATATGTATTATGCAGAAACCGAGCAACCCCATGGTAGCGCGGAAATTACGCCGCATTTGGTGAATGCTAAATTAGCCCAGTTTGGCGCTGAACTCGATCCATCTATTGGCCATATTGCCTCCGTCAATTACTGTGTGCTGGATGCAATAAGAAGTTTGCATTTGATCATCGAAACACCCGAAGGCCGAATGTCTGTGTTTCTGGTACCGGATCACGATAAGCCAATGACCAGTGACTTTGCTGACAGTGTGTATCAGGGCAGCAGTTACGCGCTTAATAAAACTAATATTCTGGTGGTGGGTGATAAAGGAACCAATATCCCGGCATTTAAAACAGAACTTAAGCAATATTTAAAATTTTCAGCTTAAACGACAACCTGTAATGTAAAACGCCGGGCAGGAGTTGCCCGGTTTGACCATCCACGCTATTCACCCATTCCTGTGAATCACAAAACTGTGCTGACGTTCAGTTCAGCTGAAATGCGATTAAAGCCAAAATAGGTTTAAGACACATAAACGCACTGAATACCAGGTGCACGTGCTCTATGAATATATGGCCAGGTAGCGCCCCGGATTAACTGGAGTCTGATATGCAACTCAGCAAAGAAATACTATTCGTTTTTATCAGCTTACAGTTAGGGGTAGCGATGATTATTACGGTGGAGCAAGTAGTCGGTGCCGAGGGGCAAATGATGATGATTGCGAAAAATTTTAGTGCGGGGGCAACTACAGCCGCCGTTTATCTCACTCTTAAATGGCTCGGCAGAACACGTCTACGCCCCTGATTTTTTTATGCCAGATCGCTATCGATCACAACTCATGTTGCTACCACAACCTTGTTGAACTTACAAACCTGAAAGAGCTTATCTTTATAAACGACTAACTTGCATTAATTCCTTCCATTCCTATTAGGGCTTTCAAGCCCTCGCCTTACCTATTGGCTGTCATCCTGTTATAGTGAACCAACACGAGATGCTTTAGGGGCAAAACGGCTTAGGCAGCGCTTCCCCATAAAAAGCACACTTAAATCAAACAATAATGAGAAGGGAGCGCTAATGGCAGTTGGCACAATGATATCTTTGGGACTGTATTTTCTGGTTATGCTGGGTATTGGCTGGTATAGCTTTAAAGAGTCCGACACCAGTGTAGAAGGCTACATGTTGGGCGGACGTAAGCTCGGTCCCGCGGTTACCGCTTTGTCGGCGGGCGCCTCCGATATGAGTGGCTGGATGCTAATGGGCCTGCCCGGGGCGATGTATGTCGCCGGTATTTCAGCTATGTGGATAGCCGTAGGCCTAACCATAGGTGCTTTCGCTAACTATATTCTGGTTGCACCACGCTTGCGGGTTTACACCGAAATAGCCAATAACGCCATTACCCTGCCCGATTACTTTGAAAACCGTTTTGCCGATAACTCCCGCATGTTAAGGGTGATTGCATCGGTGGTCATCGTTATCTTTTTTACGCTCTATACCTCTTCAGGTGTAGTCGCTGGCGGCAAGCTGTTTGAGTCATCGTTTAATCTCAGCTATGAATTAGGGCTGTATGTTACCGCCGGTGTGGTAGTGGCTTATACCCTCATTGGCGGCTTTATGGCCGTCAGCATGACCGACTTTGTGCAGGGTTGTATTATGTTCCTGTCGCTGATTTTAGTGCCGGTTGTGGTGATCATGAACCTTGGTGGGTTATCTGATGCCAATGCCATTATTACCGATATTAACCCCAACCTGTTTGCCTTATTTACTGATGCGTCAACCAACACGGCGCTTTCAACTATCGGGATTATTTCGTTGCTGGCCTGGGGATTAGGATACTTTGGTCAACCTCATATTATTGTTCGGTTTATGGCGATTCGGTCAGTCAAAGATGTACCGGTTGCCCGCCGTATTGGAATGAGCTGGATGATCATGTCAATTATCGGCGCTTTGTTTACCGGCCTGTATGGTATGGCCTATGTGAGTCAGCAGGACGGCGTTAACATTGATCCTGAAACGATTTTTATCTACCTGTCACAACTGTTGTTCCACCCGCTTATCGGCGGTTTCTTACTGGCGGCTATTCTGGCAGCCATCATGAGTACCATTTCGTCGCAGTTGCTGGTGACCTCAAGCTCCCTGACCAGTGACTTTTATCAGGTGTTTTTGCGCAAGGACGCCTCAGATAAAGAACTGGTTATCGCCGGTCGCATATCAGTCATTGTTGTCGCCGCCGTTGCCATAGCCCTTGCTTACGATCGCGACAGCACCATTTTAACCCTGGTCAGTAATGCCTGGGCAGGCTTTGGTGCAGCATTTGGGCCTCTGGTTATTTTCAGTCTGTTCGACCGCCACATGACTCGCGCATCTGCATTTGCCGGAATGATTACCGGTGCGGTTACCGTGTTACTGTGGATTTACCTGCCTGTGACCATTGGTGGCCAGTCACTTAGCGCGTGGATGTATGAAATCGTTCCCGGTTTTATATTATCGAGTATCGCTATCGTGGTGGTATCTAAGATGACTCAACCACGGGAAAGCGTAAAAGAAACATTCGAAAAGTTTGAAGACGCCTTACACCACCAACAAAATGTGATTTAACCAACACATCGGAGCAGCAATGCCGGGGATTTCAGCCCCCGGTGTTGTTGCACACTTTGCTACCCTACTCTGCTTTCTACCACCGACTCCAAAAACATTGCCTGCCGTTAATCCATGCAAATCAAGGGCTCGACACTGCTTCTTTACTAAGCGGTCAATCCGGTCTGCATTATTTGCATTTCACCGTTTATGACGACTGAACTACAGTGGAATAAAAACGTAATTTCAAATAGCAAAATAACATAGCACTTTTGTTTCTAAATATGTTAGGGTTCTATGCATATAATCATTTCGTATATAAACCTAAACAACTTCGGACTCGATAAATGACTGATAGTATCCCGTCAACCACCCACTTGAAACAGCTCGAAGCCGAGAGTATCCATATCTTTCGTGAAGTCGCCGCAGAATTTGAAAATCCGGTGATGCTTTATTCCGTAGGCAAGGACTCTTCGGTGTTACTTCATTTGGCACGTAAGGCATTTGCTCCTGGCAAAATCCCTTTCCCGTTACTTCACGTTGATACCACATGGAAGTTTCAGGAAATGATAGAGTTTCGTGACCAACAGGCGAAAAAGTACGGCTTTGACCTGTTAGTACACATCAATCAGGAAGGCGTTGACATGGGCATGGGCCCTTTCTCTCACGGCAGTGCAAAACACACCGACGTGATGAAAACCGCCGCTCTGAAACAAGCTCTGAACAAATATAAGTTCGACGCTGCCTTTGGTGGTGCACGCCGCGATGAAGAAAAGTCTCGCGCTAAAGAGCGTGTTTACTCATTCCGCGACAGCAACCATCGCTGGGATCCAAAAAACCAGCGTCCGGAGTTATGGAATATCTATAACTCTCAGGTTAATAAAGGCGAAAGTATTCGTGTATTCCCAATGTCGAACTGGACAGAGCTGGATATCTGGCAATACATCTATAAAGAAAACATCGATATTCCACAACTTTACCTGGCGAAACCGCGTCCTGTTGTAGAGCGTGATGGCGTGTTAATCATGGTTGATGATGACCGTATGCCACTGGAAGAAGGTGAAGTACCAGAAATGAAATCGGTACGCTTCCGTACTCTGGGTTGTTATCCGTTGACCGGTGCCGTGGAATCTACCGCTGCAACCCTGCCTGAAGTTATTCAGGAAATGCTGCTGACCAAAACGTCAGAGCGTCAGGGCCGGGTTATCGACCATGACAGCGCGGGCTCCATGGAGAAGAAGAAAATGGAAGGGTACTTCTAATGGCCACCAATATCGTCTGGCATCAACACGAGATCAATAAAGATACTCGCGGCGAAAGCCTTGGCCAAAAGCCGCGCGTATTGTGGTTAACCGGCTTAAGTGGCTCAGGTAAGTCAACCCTGGCCAACTTACTGGAGAAGAAGCTTCACGAACAGGGTAAGCATACTTACCTGCTTGACGGCGACAACGTGCGTCACGGTTTGTGTGGCGATCTGGGTTTTAGTGATAAAGACCGGGTAGAAAATATTCGTCGCATCAGTGAAGTAGCTAAGCTCTTTGTCGATTCTGGCGTGGTAGTGTTAACCGCGTTTATTTCACCCTTTCAGGCTGACCGGGACTTTTGTCGCAACCTGTTAGCTGATGGCGAATTTATCGAAGTTTTTGTCGATACCCCGCTGGAAGTGTGCGAGCAACGCGATCCTAAAGGTCTGTATAAAAAGGCCCGCAGTGGCGAAATTAAGCACTTCACCGGTATCGACTCAACTTACGAAGCGCCCCAGTCCCCGGAAGTACATTTGCAGTATCAGGATGAACCCGCTGAGCAAACAGCTGAGCGTCTGTACACCCTGCTAGAAGAAAAAGGATTACTATAATGGCGATTACGGATCCACTGGCACTGCAGGTGCTGGCCATCGCAAAAGAAGCTGGCGATAAGATCATGGAAATATACGACCGTGACTTCGCCATTTATGAAAAGCAAGATACCAGCCCTTTAACAGAAGCCGATTTAGCCGCGCATAACTGTATTGTGGCGGGCCTTGAATCAATTTCAGAACTGCCTATTCTGTCGGAAGAATCCGCTGACATCAGTTGGGAAACGCGTAAAAGCTGGAGCCAGTACTGGTTGGTTGACCCGCTGGATGGCACCAAAGAATTCATTAAGAAAAACGGCGAATTTACGGTAAACATCGCCCTTATCGACGGCGGCAAGCCGGTGATGGGAGTGGTTTACGCGCCAGCACTTAATAAATCCTACGTAGGTGTGGTTGGCCAGGGAGCCTGGACAGAAACCGCTGAAGGCGTAAACACTATCAGCGCAAAACCACACCAACCCGGCGAACTTTGGAAAATCGTTGGCAGTCGCTCGCATCAGAGCCCTGAAATTCAAAATTTACTGGCTCAGCTTGATGGTGAAACCGAACTGGTTGCCATGGGTAGCTCATTAAAATTATGTCTGGTAGCAGAGGGTGAAGCGCACCTTTACCCACGCTTAGGCCCAACGTCTGAGTGGGATACCGGCGCGGCACACGCAGTAGCACTTGCTGCCGGAGCCGATGTTACCGTACTGGACGCTGCCGACCCGCTGAAGTCTGATGCCGAGGCTCTTACTTATAATCAAAAAGAGTCTGTGTTGAACCCTTATTTCCTCGTGAGTGCATAAGCATGAATAACGAAAACGCATTATTAAAAGAAGACATTCTGTCTTACCTTGACCAACACGAACAAAAAGATCTGCTCCGCTTCTTAACCTGCGGTAGCGTAGATGATGGTAAAAGTACCCTGATTGGTCGTCTGCTACACGACTCAAAAATGATTTTTGAAGATCAGTTAGCAGCGATTACCCAGGACAGTAAAAAAGTAGGCACCACCGGCGATAAAGTGGATTTAGCCCTGCTGGTAGACGGCTTACAATCTGAGCGTGAGCAAGGCATTACCATTGATGTAGCCTATCGCTACTTCTCTACCGACAAGCGTAAATTCATTATTGCCGATACGCCGGGACACGAACAGTACACCCGTAACATGGTAACTGGTGCGTCTACCTGTGACCTGGCAATTCTGATGGTTGATGCCCGTGCCGGAGTGAAAACGCAAACTCGTCGTCATTCATTCCTGGCTTCATTATTAGGTATCAAGCACGTTATTGTTGCCGTTAACAAAATGGACCTGATGGATTACTCCGAACAGGTTTATAAAGATATTCAGGCTGACTTCCTGGAGTTTTCCAAGCAGTTAAACATTACTGATATCCAGTTTGTGCCTATTTCGGCGCTGGAAGGCGACAACGTGGTAAACGTAAGCGAACACACGCCGTGGTACACCGGTGGTACGCTGATGACCATGCTGGAAAACATCGAAATCCAGAAAGACGCTAACACCGAAGATTTCCGCTTCCCGGTTCAGTACGTTAATCGCCCTAACCTGGACTTCCGTGGCTTTGCTGGCACCGTTGTTTCTGGTCAGGTTAAGCCTGGTGACGAAGTTACCGCACTGCCGTCTGGCAAGAAGTCAAAAGTAAAATCGATTGTTACCTTTGATGGTGATCTGGACGTGGCTTACCCACCACTGGCCGTTACGCTTACGCTGGAAGACGAAATTGATATTTCCCGTGGCGACATGATTGTGAAATCAGACAACCTGCCACTGCTAAGCTCACAGTATAAGTCACACCTGGTGTGGATGGCTGATGAGCCAATGATGCCTAATAAGCAGTATTTGTTCAAATTTGCCAGTCAGATGACTTCAGGCTCGGTGGCTGAAATTGATCACCTGATTGATGTAAACACGCTGGAACATACCCAGGGCGTGCACATGAATCTGAATGAAATTGCCGTGGTAGATCTTAAGTTTACCCAGCCTGTGCCTTGCGATAATTATCAGAAAAACCGTGCCACCGGTGCTTTCATTGTGATTGATCGTCTCACCAACGGTACAGTAGGTGCTGGTATGGTCATCGACGAGCTGGCGTCTGATAAGCAGCACAAAACTCAGGAATTCTCAGCATTTGAGCTGGAGTTCAACGAGTTGGTTCGTAAGCACTTCCCACACTGGAATGCTACCGATATTAGCAAGCTGTAGGAGCAGGTTCTCGCAAGATGGAACTTAACCAGCTACTGGTACTATTGTTTTTCTTTGGTACCATCGGGGCGCTGATTTTTACGAATCAGCGCCCTTCTACTGTATTTGCATTAACGGTGCTGGGTTTACTCACAACCCAGCAGATTACCTTTGATCAAATCCTTGATAACTTAACCAATAAGGGCTTAATCACCCTTATATTATTGCTATTAGTCAGCAGCGCCATTGATAAGACAGCCTTTATTAAACGTTTGGGCCGCAAACTCGTTACGGCGAGTTTTACCAAGTCTTACTGGCGTTTATTTGGCCTGACCTTTTTTTCCTCAGCATTGTTGAATAACACCGCAATCGTGGCCAGTCTGATTGGACCGGTTAAACAAAACCAGTACCATCCAGCCTCACGCTTGCTGATCCCGTTATCCTATGCAGCCATTCTGGGGGGCACCGTTACGCTTATCGGTACCTCTACCAACCTGATTGTTGACAGTTTCCTTCAAGAACACGGTCATCCAGGATTCGGCTTTCTGGACTTTACACTTTTCGGTTTAATTGCGGGCCTCACCTGTGGCGTACTAATGTTCTTAATGTCGCCATTATTACCCGATATAGCCAGTAAACAGCGGGACTTCAGAGAGTACATTGTTGAAGCTGAAGTCAGTGATGATTCAGAATTAGTCGGTAAGACAGTTGAACAAAACCATTTGCGCAACCTTCCTGAGCTATTCTTAGTTGAAGTGGTACGTCAGGGTAAACTGATCACACCGGTAAGCCCGGACTTAATCATCCAGGCTGATGACAAGCTTATATTCTCAGGCAATGTGAAAAATCTCGATACGCTGAGTCATATTAAAGGGCTTAAGACGTTTGCCGAAACCGATGGTTTGCTGCGGGAAAACCTGACCGAAGTCATTGTATCCAATCGCGCGCAAATCATTGGTCAGACGATCAAGGCGCTGGGTTTCAGGGCTTTGTTTGACGCGGCGGTGGTAGCCATTCGCCGGGACGGAGAACAATTATCCGGAAAACTGGGAGAAATCAAACTCCAGGCCGGTGACTTTTTATTACTTGCAGCCGGGCCGGACTTTCACAGTCGACACAATATCTCGAAAAACTTCTTTATTCTCTCTGAACAGCGAATTGCCCGGCCACTTTCCACACCTCAGGAGTGGATCACCGTGGGGGGATTTTTACTAACAGTGCTACTGGCAGCCACTGACCTGTTGCCACTGGGCATTGGGTTACTGTTTTTTGCCGCTGTATTACTGGGCGCGAAAGTCACCTCAAACGGTGAAATTAAGCGTAATCTGCCGCTCAATCTGATTGTTGTCATTGTGGGGGCTTTATCGCTGGCTACGGGGCTTGAACAGTCTGGTGTGATTGATTTAAGCACTGAGTTACTGCTGCCCTATCTGGCAGATACCAACTGGCTTATGGCGCTTATTGTGGTGTATGTACTCACCTTACTGCTCACCGAGTTTGTTACCAACAACGCAGCCGCTGCATTAATGTTTCCATTTGCTTATGGCCTGGTCGAAATCATTGGCGCACCGCTGTTGCCATTTGCGCTGGCCGTAGCCTTTGCCGCCAGTGCCAGCTTTATTTCACCTTATGGTTATCAGACGAACCTGCTGGTATTTAACGCGGCTAATTATAAATTTAGTCATTTTATCCGCTTTGGTTTACCCATTTCGATAGTGTACTCATCCATAGTGATTGCACTGCTCAACTGGGTTTATTTCTAAGCAATACTATTTACAACAAGGAAGTAAGATGGATTGTACAAAGTGTAAAACCGGGGCATTACAGCCCAGCTTTCTGGATGGATTGTTTCGTGCTCATACGTGTTCCGATTGCGGCGGCAACTGGATCCTGGTGGAAGACTTTGTGGCCTGGAAGGAACAAAACAGTGAATTTCAATTTGCTGCTGAACATACCGTAAGCGAAGACACGGAAGACACCAAAAAGGCGTTACTGTGCCCGGCGACGGGTACTATTATGCGTAAATTCAAAATCACCGCAGGCACCGCTCATCGGGTTGATTATAGTGCCCCGGTTGGCGGTATTTGGTTGGATAAGGGTGAATGGGATTTACTTAAATCCGAAGGGGTTGCAGGTGCACTGAATAACGTAGTAACACTACAATGGCAAAAGCAAATCCAGCAAGAAAGCACCGCCAGCAATCTGGCGGCTATTTACGCGCAAAAGTTTGGCGATGAAAACTACGAGCGAGTGAAAGCTATGCGTGAATGGCTTATCAACCAATCCAATAAAGCCGATCTCCGGTCTTACTTACTTGCCGAAGACCCTTACTCGGCCAGTAAATAAACAGCCTGTGCAGTACGCTTCTTATTAGCAGCGCTCTTTAGCCCAATGTAACCAGTGCACGCCTTAAGGATGATGTTTGTCTTCAGATGATTTTTAGATGGGCTTATCTTGTGAAGAGACCCCGGATAGCGCCTCTTGGGCGCTACCGGAGCAACAGGCTATCGGAATAACACTTTTTCTTTGTTGAACCAGAACACGCAGAAGTACAACAGTGCACCAGCAATGACTGCAGTGGAAGAGAAGATGGCAAACAGCTGGAAGTAATCCATAGTGCCTTTAATCAGCTCTTTGATGGCCAGCGCGACATTAGTTAACGGCACCCAGGCCCAACCGCCTTTCAGTTCTACACCGGGCAGCATTGCCAGCATAACCGGCACAATTACAGCGAAGACCAGGGGCGTCATATAACCTTGCGCTTCTTTAAAGCTGCGGGCATAAATCGACAGGCTCAGCAGCACGGCTGAGAAAATGGCCACTACCGGTACCAGCATCAAGAACATCAGCACAAAGTCGATAGCGTTAATGGCACTCATAAATTCGCTAACCATTTTAATCGCCATCCCCTGACTAATGACCAGCCCCCAAACAGCCATACTGGAGACCGTAATTAAGGCTGATGTGGCGCCTGCCAGAGCAATGGTAAGGAATTTACCTAACACCAGCTTGTGACGTTCGATAGGAGAAATAAGCAATGTTTCCAGGGTGCCCCGTTCTTTTTCACCAGCCCCTAAATCAGTAGCCGGGATCATGGCGCCCTGTAAACACAGCATAAAGATAAAGTATGGGATCATCCCACCAATCTTTTCGCCCCAGTTTTCCCGTTTGTCGGCCACGTCAACTTTCTTAATCACAATAGGTTCAATCAGCGCCTGCTGCTGGGTTTCATCAAGCTCAAGAGAGGCAAATGCTTTCTGCTGACTGCGTTCAGCATACACATCGACAATTTGATCCAGGCGACGACGCACCATATTGAGCCCGGCGTCATTTAAATAAAGGCTCAATTCTATCTGACCACTTTGCAGTGCGTCTTCACTAAAGTTATCCGGAATAACCAGCACGAAATCAGCCTGTTCAGATTTTACAAAAGCGGCAATATCCTCTCCTTCATCAATCATAACCTGATTGAATAAATCTGATGCCGCTAAGTCTTCAACCAGAGCCGGCGCATATTGAGCCCCGACTACGGCATAATCGAGGACTTTATTTTCGGCTTTATCCACGGCTTTACCGGCAAAAAACATGACCAGGCCGATGAGTAATGGAAACACCAGAATGGGTAGTGCCACCATAAAAAATAACGTTTTTCTATCGCGCAGCAGTTCTTTTATTTCTTTCAGCATGACTTTCCACATAACTACGCTCCCTGATTAATGACATGCATAAATGATTTGTGAAGTGACCCTTCCGCCTGCGCTTTAAACGCATCAAAGGAGTCAGAGAAGTGAGTTTTGCCATGATGAATAACGGTTACCCGATCACATAACTCAGCCACTTCATCGAGATGGTGGGTAGAAAATATCACCGGCACGCCTTGCTCTTTCAATCGGCTGATGAAATCCAGTACCGTTTGCGCAGCCATAATATCCAGCCCCGTGGTGGGCTCATCAAGAATAACCACTTTCGGATCGTGCACCACCGCCCGGGCAATCGCCGTTTTTTGCTTCATGCCGGTCGAGAAATTTTCACTGCGACGGTCTAAAAAGGTATGCATATCCAGGATATCAGCCAATTCAGTAATCTTAGCGTCGATTTTTTCTTCACTCATTCCGTGTAACTGACCAAAGTAGGCAATATTTTCGCGGCCGGTTAAACGGCCGTATAAACCGGTGGAGCCAGATAAAAAACCAATCATCTGACGAGCTATCACAGGCTTGGTTACCACATTGGTGCCGTTAATAATGATTTCGCCGCTGTCGGGCGTCAGCGCAGTTGACAGCATTCGCAACGTAGTGGTCTTACCGGCACCATTCGGGCCTAACAAACCCAGCACTTCGCCGGATTCACAATAAAAGGACACGTCTTGTACAGAATGGAAAAAACGCCCTTTTAAACGGGGGTCCTTTCTTTCCTGGTCGCTGAGCTTTTTAGGATTCTCAACGGCGAATTTTTTTGCCAGGTTTGAGATTTTTATCATTATCCTTCCCTAAGTTATTGTTATTGGTCCGTTTGGCTTGTGAAACTTCGTTACATTTTTTCACGCAAACCGATGGTAATTATGAGTATACTGGCATGAGTAAAAATAATAATCTGCAGAAATGTTACAAAATATAAGGAGTCAGGGATGTCGGAAGTAACTAATCCGTTCCAGGCATGCAATAACATCTTTTTTAAGCCCAATGGCGTGTTCAAAGCCATCGACGAAAAAAACAACTGGTCCTGGATACCGTTTTTCGTTGTTATTCTGATGAGTGTTTTACCCGCTTACCTGTATATCAACTTTGTTGACTTTGAGTGGTATAAAAACATGTTGGTAAACACTCAGTATGGCGAGTTGAGCCCGGCAGAACAAGATAACATCCGCGGTAACATGGCCCAGCCCCAGGTAATGGTCTTCATGTTGATTGGCGGAATATTGGGTCCTATTGTAGTAAACGCCATACTGGCGCTTTACCTGAATCTGACGACTAAGTCTGATGAGGAAAATCTTAACGGTTACACCGACTGGTATGGCTTCACCTGGTGGACAGGCATGCCTGTTGTTGTTGGCGCTTTACTGGGGATTGCCCTAATCGCGATTGAAGATAACCATCAGGTATTACCCACTATCGTCAGCCCTTTGTCGGTAGCCTATATCTTTAATGTGAGTATGGAATCAGACTGGTTTGGTTTCGCGCAGGCATTGCGACTGGAAACGCTGTGGTCAGTTTATCTGATTACCGTTGGTATAACCCAATGGACCAGTTTCGATACTAAAAAGTCGGCTATTATCGCCGCCGCGCCTTTTGTGATTATCATGGGTGTCTGGGCGCTGATAAAGCTTTTCTAAATGCGACAAAGCGGCAATTGAATGGTGGCTGGCGCGTTAGGCGCCAGTGGCCGAAAATAGTCTGTATTGGCGTAAAATGCCTCAGTCTGTGCCGGATACCATCCGGGTACCCCCAGCAATGGAATCGGTTTTAAGGTGTTTTTTGCCGCCAACCCGTCAAGTTCAGTAAGCCGCTCAGCCAATGCCGCATCTATCATCTTATAGCGGGTTTTCTCATCCATTTTCTCAAACCCGGTTGGAACCACCACCGCGAGCCACTTAGCCGTTAAGCCAATAAACGGGTCCAGCAACATTTCATACAACGCATGACCAATAATCACTGGAAACAACGTGTTGCCCCATTCGTGCTGATTATCCACCAAACATTCCTGCCACTGATGGTTTGCCAATCTTTCCAACAGTTGATTACCTTTTTCGAGTTTGTCTTGTGGTACCGCAATCACCAACCCGCATTCATCAAAATGGGTAATGCGATTGCGTTTAGGCGTTCTCGGGTGCACGCCAAATTGCGCAATCTCCTGACAATGCAGGGTATTGATCTGTTTTTTACTGCGCGGAAATAAAACCCACATCATTGCATTAAAAGTGTCGTGCCAGTTATAACGGGTAGGTACCTGATTTTCCTCGGCAATGAATACTTCGTAATACCGGTTCGCTAAATCGGCATCATTATCGTCAATAAAGTCCGGGCCGCCCCAGCTTTCATCTATGTATCGGGCGAAGTTATTCAGTTGCAGTGAACTTAGCGGACTGTCATTTGCTGCCCCAAAAATGGCAAATAACTGCGTTAATGGTAGCGGGCTCGGGTTGGCTGAATCAGGTTGTGATGGCATGTGAAAAACGGCGTTATCTTAGCAGTTCAATTTTGTACTGAATTCTCTATACTGGAAAGCTAATGTAAAGCAATCAGAGAAAAATAAATGAAAAAAATCCTCCTGTTGCCGTTAGTTGTTTCATCAGTAGCGCTGTTATCTGCCTGCTCACAGGAACCTGCGGCCACAACCCCGACAGAACAAAACAACTTTGATGCGGTCTACAACAGCATTACCGCCGACAAAATTGCACCGCCACTAAAAACCCTGGCTTCCGATGAATTTGAGGGGCGTTTACCTACCACAGCAGGCGAAAAGAAAACCCTCGATTTTCTGGTTTCCGAATTTAAACGGCTGGGCCTCAAGCCTGGTAACGGCGACAGCTATCTGCAAGCCGTTGAGCTCATGGAAATTACCGCCGATCCAGAGATGACCATGACCATCGGCGATCATACCTTTGACTATAAAACCGACATGGTAGCGGGTTCCAAGCGCGAACAGGATCAGGTTACGCTGACAGATTCCGAACTGGTGTTCGTAGGTTATGGCATCAATGCGCCGGAATACGACTGGAATGATTACGAAGGCCTCGATGTAGAGGGCAAAACTGTTGTAATACTGGTGAACGATCCAGGGTTTGAAAATCCACAAGGCGGTAAATTTCAGGGCACCACCATGACCTACTACGGTCGCTGGAGCTATAAATACGAAGAAGCCAGTCGTCAGGGCGCCGCAGGCGCTATCATCGTTCACGAGACCGCTCCGGCCTCTTACGGCTGGTCTGTGGTCGCTAACAGTTGGAGTGGCCCGCAATATGGCCTGGTCAGCCCCGATAAAGGCGCCAGTCGCGTGGCGGTTGAAGGCTGGTTAACCCTGGAAGCGGCCAGCCGCGTATTTACCGATGCTGGCCTCGACTTCGAGGAAGAAAAAGCCAAAGCCATGCAGGGTCCCTACTCTGTATCGCTGGACCACAGCATGTCTGTTACCATCAATAACGCTTATCAGGCATCTACCAGCTACAATGTACTGGCAACCTTACCTGGCAGTGAAAAACCGGATGAACACGTCATCTATACCTCACACTGGGATCACCTCGGTAAAGATGACAGCCTGGAGGGCGACCAGATCTACAACGGCGCCCACGACAATGCAACGGGTACCGCTGCGGCACTGGTGATGGCTGAAGCCTTCAGCAAACTGACCCCTGCGCCAAAACGCTCTGTGTCATTTTTAATTGTGACCGCTGAGGAGCAAGGATTACTGGGCTCTAAATTCTACGCGGACAACCCTATTATTCCACTGGATAAAACCGTGGCCAATATCAACATGGATGCCATGAACGTGCTGGGTAAAACCAAAGACATTGCGGTGATTGGAATGGGTAAATCCGACCTCGAAGAAGAGCTCACCATGGCCGCTGATCGTCAGGGTCGCACAGTCGCGCAGGAAGATCGGCCAGAAGCGGGATATTACTATCGTTCAGACCATTTCAGCTTCGCTAAAGTGGGCGTGCCTGCACTGTATGCTAAAGGTGGCAGCGAACCTTTTGACGAAGAAACCGCGAAATACCGTAAACGCACCAGCGTTATCGTGACGGGTTGTTATCATCAGGTTTGTGACAAGTTTCGTGACGACTGGGACCTTAGCGGAATTTCTCAGGATACACAGCTGTTAATGGAAGTTGGTTATTTAGTCGCCAACAAAGACAGCTGGCCGCAATGGCGTGAAACCAGTGAGTTTCAGCGCAAATAATATACCCCTTACAGAAAACCGCCGCTTTCGGCGGTTTTTTTTATTTAAATGTTTAAATAGACCAGATTGTACTTGCATTTTTTGCTCATGCTGGCACATTCAGTAGTCGCGAGTGTAAAGGTTTTATCCTGCAAAAAAATAATCCACCGCTGTACGTCAATTCGAGCACCGACAGAAAACATTATCCTTTAACTATGTGACAAGAGAGAACGCTTCTTATGTGTGGTATTTTCGGTATCTTAGATATCAAAACCGATGTGTCTGAACTCAGAACCCAAGCTTTGGAACTAACCAAAACGCTGCGTCACCGCGGCCCTGACTGGTCGGGTATCTGGAATAATGACAATACCATTTTGTGTCACGAGCGTTTAGCAATCGTCGATGTTGATACGGGTGCCCAGCCACTGATTAGTGACAACGGGCAACAAGCTCTGGCAGTAAATGGTGAGATCTATAACCACAAGCAGCTGGCTAAAGAGCTGGACACTCCCTACAACTTTAAAACCCGCTCTGACTGCGAGGTTATTCTGCCGCTGTATCAACAGCGCGGTGTTGAGTTTATTGATGATTTACAAGGTATGTTCGCGTTCGTTCTGTATGACGAAAAAGAAGATGCCTATCTGATTGCCCGTGACCATATTGGTATTATCCCGCTGTATACCGGTTACGACGAACACGGTAATTTCTACGTGGCTTCCGAAATGAAAGCCCTGGCTCCGGTTTGTAAAACCATTAGTGAATTTCCTCCGGGCCACTATATGTGGAGCAAAACCGGCAAAATGGTGAAGTATTACCAGCGCGACTGGATGGAATACGACGCCGTTAAAGATAACGAGTCGGATATCGAAGAACTGCGTGTTGCCTTCGAAAAAGCCGTTAAATCTCATATGATGTCAGACGTACCTTATGCGGTACTGTTATCAGGAGGTCTTGACTCTTCTTTGGTCTCAGCTGTGGCAGCAAAATACGTTGCAAAACGGGTTGAGGATGAAGACAAATCCGATGCCTGGTGGCCACGTCTGCACTCCTTTGCGGTTGGCCTGGAAGGCGCCCCTGATTTAATTGCAGCGCAAAAAGTCGCTGAAATGATTGGTACAGTGCATCACGAGATTCACTTTACGATTCAGGAAGGCCTGGATGCTATCCGCGATGTGATTTATCACCTGGAAACCTACGACACCACCACCATTCGTGCGGCTACGCCAATGTATCTGATGACCCGTAAAATCAAAGCTATGGGCATCAAAATGGTACTGTCTGGTGAAGGTTCAGATGAGATTTTTGGTGGTTACCTGTATTTCCACAAAGCGCCAAATGCTAAAGAATTTCATGAAGAGACCGTTCGTAAGCTGGACCGTCTGCACATGTTTGACTGTGCCCGCGCCAACAAAGCCACTTCGGCCTGGGGGGTTGAAGCCCGTGTACCCTTCCTGGATAAAGAATTCATGGATGTGGCCATGCGCCTTAACCCGAAAGACAAAATGTGTGGCAACGGCAAGATGGAAAAATACATCCTGCGTGAAGCCTTTGACAACGGTGATACCCTGCCTCCGGAAGTATTATGGCGCCAAAAAGAACAGTTTGGTGATGGCGTAGGTTATTCGTGGATCGATTCTATTAAGGATTTCGTTGCTAACGAAGTCAGCGACCAACAGCTCGCTTCAGCAGAATTCCGCTTCCCTATCAATACACCGGATACCAAAGAAGGTTATTACTACCGCACCATCTTTGAAGGCTATTTCCCGCAGGAAACCGCGGCTCGCTGCGTGCCTGGCGGTAAATCTATCGCCTGTAGTACGGTAGAAGCCCTTGAGTGGGATGAAAGCTTTAAAAACAATGCCGACCCATCTGGTCGCTCTATGCAGGGCGTTCACGGTAAGGCCTGAGCATTATTAAGCTGATAGCAACAAAAACAGCACCAATAGGTGCTGTTTTTTTATCTGCGCTTTTTAGTAGCTCATTGTGCTTTGTTTACGGAGCTCTCAGGCGTGTGTAACTGAGGGTCAAACCATAAGGCTTTATCATCCAGCGGCGTCTCTTTGGGCAGTAAGGGGTTTTCCAGATGAAACACCTTACGTTCATCAACATTCACTTTAAGCAATGCTTCGCGATGATGACTAACAAAAATATTATCGAAAGAGCCATCTTCCAGCGCCCGTCTTAAGCCCGTTTCAATTAGCCTGGCCATGATTGGGTTGGAACGGTTAACAAAGAAATACATTGCCGCCGGATAATGCACCACTAAAGACGATTCCAGCACTATGTCCTCGTCCAGTGAACGGGCATTTAATTCACCAAGTACCTCACTCACCGCACGCGGGAAAAAATCTCCCTGTTTGAGTGCCAGGCGGTTAAACGCTTCCGGAAAGTCCGATACGGTCAGTACATTAAATCCGTTAGACTGCAGGATTTTAGTATCCGGCCACTCAGCGCCCTGTAAAGCGGTTAGTGACGTTAACTCCCGCACTTCCCGGATGTTGGTAAATTTTGCAGAAAAGTCCTGGTTAATTAAAAACACGCGCCAGCCAATCAGCCCTTTATGAATGGGGATCCGAATAGGCAACAGCTCTTTTTCACGCTGCATATCGGTCATCACCCAGACGATATTAATTTCACGGTTTTCTTTTAATTGCCGAATAGCCTTGCCTTGCAACAAAATCCGCTCTGAGGGGGTTAAAGTATAACGCACACCGGTCTTACTCAACGCGAGCTTCAACAACGTGAGTGGGTACTCATGACGACTGTCGCTTTCGTTGATTGGGCGTGGGTAATGTATCGACCAGTTAGCGGCAGTTGCCGTTGAAGTCCACAACAGCAGTGACAATAACAGCCCGAGCCCCCGGTAAATCCTGACATACATGGTTTTACGGTTTCGCGTTTTCATTGGCCCTGCCTCAGGCGATGCCGACATATTTGTGGGTTTGTAGTGACAGGCGCCAGTTCCGCTCGATACAGGTTTTAATAGCCAGTTCAGTCGCTCTGGGCTGTTGACTGATAGGCTGCAGACAAATGATGCCCGGCACCGCGTCCAGGCGCGACAGCAGCGCGTCCAGTTCATCAATATGTTTTTGCATGGCAATGGGGTGCTTGATTTCGTTGGCGCGCTCAAGGGCACTGGTCAGAATGTCGTAACCGCCTTTCATATTGATTTTTGGCGACACGGTTACCCACGTTTCTTTTGCGCAGCGCACTTCGAAAGCACCGCTGGTCTCTATTTGTGTGGTGTATCCGTGCTCGTGAAGTAACTCGGTTAAGTCGGTTAAGTCGTACATGCAGGGCTCGCCACCAGTGAGAACAACATGCTTTGCCTGATAGCGTTGCTGCTCGAACAAGGCTAACAGGCCCAGCTCGGAAATCCCGAAATAGCGCTCTGACTCGGCAGCTTTGTTTATCACGGCATCAACGCTGTCAATCATGTTTTCATCCAGTTCCCAGGTGTGTTTGGTGTCGCACCAAGGGCAACCAACCGGGCACCCTTGCAAGCGCACAAATACTGCCGGCACACCGGTGTAGACCCCTTCGCCCTGAATGGTTTCAAACATTTCATTGATATTGAGTCGTTGATCTGTCAATTGTTTAATCCTGTCGTGATTATTGTTGGGATTCTAGCAGGGATAGCATAAAATTCCGTTATCATTTATTAAATTATACCTGTTATGTCTGAAAAAGTGATTGTTATCTTCTCCGGCGGCATGGACTCATTTACCGTGTTAAATAAAGCGTTGGAGGACGGTAAAACCCCTATGGCGCTGTCATTTGATTATGGTCAGCGACACAAAAAGGAACTCGATTATGCCGCCCGGGTCTGTGCCGAACTGGCCATCCCGCACAAAATTGTGGATATCTCGGCAATTAATCAGTTAATAGGCGGTTCAGCGCTGACCAGCGATATTGATGTACCTGAAGGGCATTATGAAGAACCGAGTATGAAAACCACCGTTGTGCCCAACCGTAACATGATCCTGCTTGCCATGGCGGTGGGCTATGCAGTGAGTGAGAACGCCACAAAGGTTTACTACGGCGCACATTCCGGCGACCACGCGATCTACCCGGATTGCCGCCCGGAATTTGTGGAGAAAATGAATGATGTGTGTGCCATTGCCAATTATGAGGCGATTGAAATCGTCACTCCTTATCTGCGGGTAAGTAAAACGGCCATACTCACCGATGGCCTCAGAATGGGCCTGGATTACGGCAAAACCTGGACCTGTTATAACGGCCGCGAAAAAGCCTGTGGTCAGTGCGGTGCCTGTCAGGAACGCCTTGAGGCATTCCGGGATAATGGCAAAACAGACCCGCTGGACTACGAATAAGTAAACGTTAAATTTATGCTTTAAACCCATTAAAGGAGTTTTACCATGCAAGTAGTCCTGTTAAGTCTTGTCGGTTTAGCTCTGGGTTTGGCTTTACCCGCCTTCGCCAGCCAACGCATTGCCGTGCAAATTAAGGGATATGATGACGGCGTAAAGTCTAGTGCCGGCCAGGATTACAAAGAAGCAGTGCTGTTTGCTAAGCGTGAAGCCATTGAACGTGCTGGCGTTTCCGTAAAATCGCTAACCACTATGGAAGATTATCTGGTCAAATCTGATTACATTGAAAGCCAGGCTGAAGCAGTACTGGAGCCTGGTTACGATGTTCTCGATATTGGCTATCAACCTGATGGCAGCTACCTGGTTGTATTAACCGGTAAAGTAAGTCTGATGACAGGAGGAAATGCGGCTGAAAAACAGCCTCCGGCTCTTGAGTCAATGCTGTTGACGGCGTTGAGCCGCTTATCTGCATCGCCACAGCAATTTGAACTCAGCCTGGGAGACATCGGCAACTACCCGATTGAAAAAGCCTATTTTGCCAACGATGAGCAGTTTGTTATCCATTATGATTTTCGCAATGGCGTGATGACCTTGAACGATATCAATAAAGGTATTATGCATCTGACAGGTACCTATCGTACCGATACAGACTCTGGTAACGTTGAACTGGACTTTAATTCTGACGGCAGTGCAGAAGGACACTGGAAATTTTTTCTGGCCAGTGGCGCAATGACCATTCGCAAAAAATAAAACGCCTGATGATTTCTCATTCAGGCGCTGTATGTTAACCGCTTGCGGTTATTTCTGGCTTTCGGTAATAAAGTAGCTGAGCTCTTTAATACAGTGGCGCAGCACCGGGTTTAAACGGGTATTTTTGCCATTCATCACAAACAGCTCATGGCTGAATTCAAACAGATTACCGCTGGCAATAGGCACCAGGCCTAATGCTACACCCTGCTCTTTCGCCATATAATCGGGCAACAAGGCAACATACTCGCCGGTCATCATAGCCGACATCGCTGCATCAAACGAATCAGAGAATGTCTGTATAGCCAGACGACGATCACCGTCAATATAATTGGCCGAGGACAACCCCGAAATACCAATTGCCGGATAATCTTCAATTCTGACGTTGTCCGGTAAGGCATCCACATCCCGGTACTTGGCCAGAGGATGAGACGGCGCACAATACAGGCGGCCTTTACAGGAGGTGCCGATAGGATGGAAAGTCACCGACTCCGGCTTCACCATATCGTAGGTTGAAATCACCAGGTGACATTCCCCAGACAGCGCCACGTGTTCTACTTCGTTGTAGAGTCGGGTTTGGATATTAACGTGAATATCATCAAACTTTTTCATGGTGCTTTTCACTGCCCGGCTGACTGCAAGGTGAATTGACAACGGCAGACCAGCCATCAGTACCAGCGTGATATGACCCGAATAGTCATCGTGCAGTGATTTTAAATTGAATACAAAATTATCAAAGGCATTGAAGATACGTTTGGTTTCCTGGAAAACCACCTCGCCTTCTTTGGTCATCTGAAAGCCACCCCGACCTCTATGGCAGAGCACCAGGTCCAGACGCTCTTCGAGTTTTTTGATGGCGGCACTGATATTGGGACGCTGCATTCTTAATACCGGCTCAGCTGCCGTGAAGCCATTACAACTGGCTACTGCATAAAATACCCGCAGTAATTTGATATCAGATTCTTGTAATCGATTTAACATGATTGCACCCAAAATAGGTATGGTTATCAATACTCAAACCATAATAGGCACAGTACACAATATTTACAATCATAATTTTTGCGATCAGCGGGGAAACCCTGAACATAACGGCCTGCCGGGTTTCACTGCCAACACGGCAAGGCGCTAGGACAGCGCCACTACCTGCTTTCTTAGTTGCTCAATTTCATCCCGTAACGACGCTGCTTTCTCAAACTCCAGCTCTTTTGCATATTCGAACATTTGCTTTTCAAGTTCGCCAACCTGCGCCATCAATTCGGTAGCAGAAGCGGCCTTCGCTGCTTTCTTGGATTCCGCTACTTTACGCAGCCTCACCTGTCCTGATCCCGGCGCCACGGAATCTCCCAGATCCATGACATCCGTAATGGGTTTGTTCAGACGCTGCGGCGTTATATTGTTCGCCTCGTTATGTTCAATCTGCTTAGCCCGGCGTCGATCCGTTTCGTCGATGGCTTTACGCATGGAACCGGTAATGGTGTCGCCGTATAAAATCGCTTTCCCATTCACGTGTCGGGCAGCCCGGCCAATGGTCTGGATAAGGGATTTTTCCGCCCGCAGAAAGCCTTCCTTGTCTGCGTCGAGAATAGCGACTAACGAAACCTCTGGCATATCAAGACCTTCCCGCAGAAGGTTAATCCCAACCAGAACGTCGAATTTGCCGAGCCGCAAATCACGAATGATCTCAATACGCTCAACCGTATCTATATCTGAGTGCAAGTACCTTACTTTCACGCCATGCTCATTCAGGTATTCACTTAAATCTTCTGCCATGCGCTTGGTCAGCGTGGTGATCAGTACCCGTTCATCTACTGCGACCCGTAACTGAATTTCGGATAATACATCGTCAACCTGAGTGGCCACCGGGCGTACTTCAATGATCGGATCCAGTAAGCCGGTAGGGCGAACAACCTGTTCGACCACGTCCCCGTCTGATTTTTCCAGCTCATAATTTCCAGGGGTAGCTGAAACGTAAATAGTTTGCGGCGAAATATGCTCAAACTCATCAAACTTCAGCGGCCGGTTGTCCAGTGCCGAGGGTAAACGGAATCCGTACTCAACCAATGTTTCCTTACGCGAACGGTCACCTTTGTACATCGCGCCAATTTGCGACACAGTAACGTGGGATTCGTCAATAAACATCAGGCCATCAGCCGGGAAATAATCCAACAAGGTTGGCGGCGGCTCGCCGGGTGCTCTGCCGGAGAGATAACGTGAATAGTTTTCAATTCCCGAGCAGTACCCCAGCTCCAGCATCATTTCTATATCAAACTGGGTACGCTGTGAGATGCGCTGTTCTTCGAGCAGTTTATTGACTTCCAACAGCTGCTTTTTGCGGTCAGCGAGTTCATCTTTTATACGATCGACCGCACTGAGAATTTTTTCCCGGGGGGTCACATAATGGGTTTTCGGAAACACCGTGGCACGCACCACATTTTTATCCACCGATCCGGTTAGCGGATCAAACAGACTAATGCGGTCGATTTCTTCATCAAACAATTCAACCCTGACCGCTTGCTTTTCTGAATCGGCTGGAAAGATATCAATTACGTCGCCGCGTACCCTGAACGTGCCCCGTTCAAAAGCCAGATCATTGCGTTTATATTGGAGCTCAGCCAACCGCCGTAAAATATCGCGTTGATTAATCGTATCGCCCTGACGCAAATGCAACAGCATTTTCATGTAGGACTCAGGATCGCCCAAACCGTAAATGGCCGAAACACTGGCCACGATCACCACATCCCGGCGTTCCATAAGCGCCTTGGTAGCCGACAGTCGCATTTGTTCTATATGATCGTTTATCGAGGCGTCTTTCTCGATAAACGTATCCGTGCTCGGTACATAGGCCTCTGGCTGATAATAATCGTAGTAAGAGACAAAATATTCGACTGCGTTATGCGGAAAAAACTCTTTCATCTCGCCGTATAACTGAGCCGCCAGCGTTTTGTTGTGTGCCAGCAACAGAGTGGGCCTTTGGAGCTGATTAATGATATTCGCCATGGTAAAGGTCTTACCTGAGCCGGTCACCCCAAGCAGGGTTTGATGAGCAAGGCCACTTTCCAGACCATCTACGAGCGCTTCAATCGCCGTTGGCTGATCGCCCGCAGGCTGATATTTGGAAGTAAGCTCAAAGCCTTTATCTGCCATGTTCTGATACCTTTAATTGTCTGTTGGTGCCGACACAGCCCGCAGTGATCGCCTGAACCAGTAGACAGACACAATGGCCATTAACAAATTCGCGATCACGGCGCCGGCAAAAATACCCTGCAAATCATAAAATATGCCCATGGTCACGGTGATGGGTACAAAAAAGACAAACAGCCTGATTACGCTTAGCACCAATGCTGACATGGGTAAATGAATAGCATTTAACGAGGAATTAGTAAGGATAACGATTCCCTGCAAACCATACCCTAAAGGTACAATAATCAGGAACATCTGGATCAATTCTGCTACTTGCTGCTCTTTGGCAAACAAAGACGCCAGCACGGGGGAGCACAACCACAAAACTATACTGATGAGAAGTTGCCAGGCCAGTACAAATTTCACAATTAGCCAGTAAGCGTCTTTTACTCTGTTAAAGCGATTGGCGCCCATATTCTGGCTGATAAATGGCGGTAACGACATCGACAAAGCCAGGACGACAATAGTGCTAAATGACTCCAGCCTGCTGCCCACGCCCCAGGCCGCTACGGCTTCCTCACCATAGCCAGCCACCACTCTGGTCAGAACGGCACCGGCAATGGGGGTGAGCATATTGGCTCCGGCGGCAGGTAAGGCTATGTGTAAAATTGCCCGGCTCCGCTCAGCCAACTCAGTAAACGTTAATAAACGAGGCAGGATGTAGTTACGTTGTCTGGCCAGCAGATGCAAAATCCAGATGGAGCAGATTATCCAGGAAATCAGCGTCGCCAGCGCAGCCCCACCGATCCCCATTGCCGGTATCGGGCCGAGACCAAAAATAAATAATGGATCAAGCAAGGCATTGATACCGCCGCCGGTAGCCATAATAATACTGGGGGTTTTAGTATCCCCCCGGGCACGCAATACGCTGTTTCCTACCATCGGCATCGCTAAAAATACCGAGGAGAAATACCAAATCGCCATATAGTCATGAATATAAGGCATTAAATGTTGCTGGGCGCCCAGCAACTGGAAAACGTAATCAATACTCAGGCCGCCACAGATGGCAAGGATCCCAACCATGATAAAGGACAACATCAATGCGCCTGAGCCGGTTTCCCGGGCACCGTCCAGTTTACCCTGGCCGGCCAGACGGGCAATAACGGCCGACGTGCCTATCCCGAGGCCTATGTTGAGGCTAATGAGAGTAAACGTAACAGGAAAGGTAAAGCTGATAGCCGCAAGGGGCTCAGTGCCCAGCAGACTTACAAAAAATGTGTCGACAAGACCAAAGCTCATCATCATGATCATGCCAATGATCATGGGGATGGCCATCCGTTTTAGCGACTCGGCAATATCACCATTGATTAAATCTCGTGACTTATCCTGCTTCACTCTGCTCACTTAATACTTATATAGACTGACGTTCTTTGCTGTCTGCCCTGCAACATAGGGCACACTGCAGTGTAATTTAATAAAATAACGACTTAACAAGATAATTACGTGCGTCGGGTCCGGGATGGTTAATTAATTCTGCGTTTTTTAAAGCCAATTAATCTTAAGACTAAGTGTAATCGACCGCGTCATTGAACAACAGGGATTTATCAAATAAAAACGCTAGAAGAGAAACTCCTGCCATTTCCGCTCTTTTTATCAATTTGAGTCTTAATAACGGAAACTTATTTGTTCACATTTCACCCAAATCCGAATATGACAGCCTGGACATAAGGCTTTTAGCGGCAATGAGCCTGATTCGAACCAAATCCTGTCCTTTGTGCCTCTTACCGAATAACTTTTGTACAGCCCGCAAAACCGTGTATAAGGTAAATTTGTTGTTAACATGGCGTTACCACAGACAAGGCGGCCGTGTTTAACACACAAGAAAAATCATGTCTATCCCTCAATTAAAAAAAATGACGAACATCTGTCTATTCCACCATAGACCAAACCTAACCATTTGTTTTTAATGAATTTAAACCCATACTAATGTGACAACTTTGTGACAATAAATTGACTGCCCGTTAGCCTGTCTCCCCCACGGACAATTCTATCAACATAGTTATCCACAGATTTGGTGGATAACTAATTAAGAGCCAGTATTGGCGCGGCTTAGGCGTTAATTGGCAACTATTTTTGTAAGTAACGACTAACCTTGTGAGATTACCTCAATGGTTACATATTTATGAAAATCTGTATATACACACAGTATTCAACAGTTTTTTAATAGCTTTTAGTTATAGGTTTATCCATTTAAATTACTAAACAGATGCCTCACTTCCCCTTTTCTTCCACAACTAGAATTAACCCACTATTATTCAATTAATTAGCAACCTTGACCGCAGGAAAAGTCTAAAAAACATGCGTTTCGTTTGTTTTTTAAGCTGAAACCCTGTCACATGACATTTTTTGTCCAAACGAAAGAAAATTTTCACGAAGTTTGTTGACACAAGAATCTTACGTCATTAATATTCGCCTCCGTTGAAACACAGGTCCCCCTTAGCTCAGTTGGTTAGAGCGACGGACTGTTAATCCGCAGGTCCCCCGTTCGAGTCGGGGAGGGGGAGCCAAGTTTCAGCAGTAAGTAGCAAGACATTGTGTTCCCCCTTAGCTCAGTTGGTTAGAGCGACGGACTGTTAATCCGCAGGTCCCCCGTTCGAGTCGGGGAGGGGGAGCCAACTTACTGGCTCCAACTTTATCTCAGCGACATCCTCATCCTACTCAAACATTCCGATTACCAATGCGCATCCGTGTTAAATCTGTTATATCTGTTTTTTTCAATTCGGATTGCTAACGGATTATGACCCGCACTTTTTTTCTGATTCACCTTCTGCTCGTTACTCAACTGCTGTTTAGCAGTATTAGCCTGGCGCGCACTGCATCCAACCTGTCGCCATCAGCACAGGTTTCTGTGCAAAGCTGGCAGATTCTGCAGGAAATCGTAACTGAAATTGGTGCCCGCCCTGCAGGCAGTTCTAATGAGCGCCAGTTGCTGCATGACTTCACCAACCGGTACTGGAGCCAGAGCACAGGACATCCCATTAACAGTCAGCCGTTAACCTTTACTGTAAAAGGCATTGAAAAGCACAGTGCTAATGTTTGGATTACCTTCCCAGGTAGGTCAGAGGGGCATCTCGTAATTGGTGCCCACGCCGACTCTGAGGGAGAAGATGAAGGTTCTCAGGGCGCAATAGATAACGGTATCGCGGTGGCGTTGCTGTTGGCTCTGGGCCAACAGCTCAGCACCAAAGAACCCGAAGACGCCGTAACCCTGGTGCTGTTTGGTGCCGAAGAAGTAGGTTTGTTTGGTTCGCAAGCTTTCACTGACGCCCTGAAGTCCGATAGCCGTTTCTTAACCGGAGCGCCCTTCCCCACCGCTATGATTAACCTGGATACTATTGCAGGTGGCGATCACCTGTATGTTCACAGCCCGACTAAGAAATCCTATAAACGTTGCGATAAAGAAGATAGATATAATTCGTCTGCCTCGGTGCGCGATTCACTACTGAGCGTTGCCAGCGCCAACTCCTTGCCGTTTAGCTTACATCCTGCTTTTCCCGGTTACCCGGAAGGTGAGACCGGGGAATGGTCGGATCATGCGCCCTTTGCCTGCGCGGGTATTGCCGTTGGTTATATTGAAGCCACTAACTTCTCTATCAGAGGGCAGGATGGCTACGACGGCTATTCACAGGCTCTGCATCCGTCGTTATGGACTTGTCTCGACACCTCGCAGAAAACATCCTGTGCTCCCGAACAGGAACAACAATGGGGGCGAATCTGGCATACCTCCGCCGACAGGCTGGATGTACTGAACAAACTGTATCCACAGCGCCTACGCACTCAACTCAATGCGGTCACGCAACTTCTGCTCAGTTTTCTTGCCGGGGATAAACAACCACCTCAACACTCAGACTGATCTGGCCGGGCCGCTTAACCATACAAAGTCGCAAACGGCTTATTACATCGTCAATCAATCGTTTAGCAAGCAAAAACTAAGTCGAACAACATTGTTAATTGAGGCCAAAATATTAGATAATACACAGCTAATATTCCTGGCCCGCCCGGTAACATCGTCTGGCAGGCCCCTATGGCAAAAAATACTGATAACGGCGTAAGCAAAACCTGATGACCGAATTTCTACTGTTACTGATTAGTACAGTCCTGGTAAATAACTTTGTACTGGTAAAGTTTCTGGGACTTTGCCCCTTTATGGGTGTATCCAGTAAGCTGGAAACCGCCATCGGTATGTCTATGGCCACAACGTTTGTGCTGACCCTGGCATCAGTTTGCAGTTATCTGGTTGAAACTTACCTGTTGCAGCCCCTCGGCATCAGCTTTTTACGCACACTGAGCTTTATTCTGGTCATTGCTGTGGTAGTGCAATTCACCGAAATGGTGGTACATAAAACCAGCCCAACCCTGTACCGTTTGCTGGGGATCTTCCTGCCCCTTATTACTACGAACTGTGCTGTGCTTGGCGTAGCGCTGCTAAATCTTACTGAGCAACATAACCTGGTTGAGAGCATTATTTACGGATTTGGCGCCGCCGTGGGCTTTTCACTGGCCATGATACTGTTTGCCGCCATGCGTGAGAGGCTGGCTGCAGCCGACGTACCTACGCCGTTTAAAGGCGCTTCTATCGCCATGATAACTGCCGGACTGATGTCGCTGGCGTTTATGGGGTTTAGCGGACTGGTGAAGCTGTAATGTTGTTGTCGTCACTACTTGCACTGGGATTGCTGGCCCTGGCATTTGGCCTGGCGCTGGGTTACGCAGCAATTCGTTTTAAGGTCGAGGGGGATCCCCTGGTTGATCAGGTTGACGCTATTTTGCCGCAAACTCAATGTGGTCAGTGTGGCTATCCCGGGTGTCGGCCCTACGCAGAAGCCATTGCCAATGGTGACGATATCAATAAGTGTCCGCCAGGTGGCGAATCCACCATTAAAGAACTGGCTGAACTGATGGGTGTCGAGGCCAAGCCGCTGGACGCAGCCCACGGTGAAGATGCCGCCCCAAAGGTAGCGTACATTCGTGAAGACGAGTGCATCGGTTGCACCAAGTGTATTCAGGCTTGTCCGGTTGATGCCATAGTGGGCGCCGCTAAGCAGATGCACACGGTTATTAATGATGCCTGCACCGGGTGTGACCTGTGTGTAGAGCCCTGCCCCGTTGATTGCATAGATATGGTTACGGTAACCCCCACCACGGCTTCCTGGCAGTGGGATTTTAATCAAACACCCCGTGGCGATATTCCGGTAAAAGTGATTTCCTGACATGCCGTATGATTTTGAGCAGATAGTCGAACGTATCGACCAGCAAAAATTCTGGACATTCCCGGGTGGAGTGCACCCTGACGGGCGCAAGCACCTGTCCAATCAAACCGCAATCGACACCTTACCAATTCCCAAGCAACTGGTTATTCCGGTTAAGCAGCACATAGGTACCGCAGGGACGTGTTTGGTAGCGGTTGGCGATAGCGTACTGAAGGGCCAAACGCTGACCAGCAGCCCCCATCCGTTTTCCATACCGGTACATGCTCCCACATCCGGAGTAGTCACCGCCATTGAAGAACGCACAACTGCCCACCCTAGTGGATTACCCGAACTATGCGTGGTTATTGAAGCAGATGGCAATGATACCTGGGCACCGCTGAGCCCCATTAGTCATTATCAGGAACAGCCAAAATCGACACTGGTCAGTGCGATTTGCGAAGCAGGCATCGCCGGCCTCGGAGGCGCTGGTTTTCCAACCCATATCAAATCAACAGCGCGTAAAAAAGTTGAGTTTCTGATTATCAATGGCGTGGAATGCGAGCCGTATATTACTGCGGATGACCGGTTAATGCGCGAGTTCGCCTGGCAAATTCGCCAGGGCATCGACATTGTCCGTCATCTCATCACGCCGAAAGTGGTTATTGTTGCCATTGAAGATAACAAACCTGAAGCCTATAAGGCGATGCTCCAGGTATGCAAAGATACACCGGCTATCCGGGTGGTCCAAATCCCCACTAAATACCCGGCCGGTGGTGAGAAGCAGCTAATACAGGTATTAACCGGACGCGAAGTCCCCAGAACCGGCCTACCTGCTGATATCGGCGTAATGATGTTTAATGTGGGTACGTGCTACGCCGTTGCCGATGCTATTTTACACGGTAAACCATTAATCCGTCGGGTGGTCACGATTACCGGCGAAGCAGTGCAGAAACCGCAGAATGTGTGGGCGTTAATTGGCACCCCTATTCAGCATTTGCTCACCCAGGCGCAGTATCAGGTTAAAAAACAAAAACAACCCACGGTGATCATGGGCGGACCGATGATGGGCTTTACCCTGCCATCCGTTGACGTCCCCGTGGTAAAAATTACTAACTGCCTGCTGGCCCCCGCCAGGAAGGAGTTAAACCTCCAGCAACGGGAGCTCGCCTGTATTCGTTGCAGTGCCTGTGCCGATGCATGCCCGGTGAGTCTACTGCCACAGCAGATGTACTGGCACAGTAAAGCGCTGGAATTGGATAAAGCAGAAGAATATAACCTGTTCGATTGTATCGAATGCGGCGCCTGCGCTTATGTTTGCCCCAGTGAAATTCCGCTGGTGCATTACTATCGAAAAGCCAAAGCACAAATAAGAATTCAGCGCGACGAAAAAGATAAGGCAGAAAAATCAAAACAACGTTTTGAAGCCCGTAAAGCCCGGCTTGAAAAAGAAAAGCAAGAGCGGGAAGCTAAACATCAAAAAGCGGCTGCTGCACGTAAAAAAGCTACACAACAACCTGCCGCAGCCGAAGAAAGCGGAGCGAAAGACAAAGTAGCTGCTGCACTGGCCAGGGCCAAAGCAAAAAAAGCAGAACAGGCGCAAACCAGTGACGAGTCTGCCAGTGAACAATCCTCCCCGGATAACAACAAAGCCAGGGTAGCCGCAGCAATAGCCCGGGCAAAGGCAAAGAAAACCGGGCAAAGTGCTCCCGCAGAAACCGGGCAGAGCGACAATACAGAAGACGAGCGCAAGGCAAAAGTGGCTGCAGCAGTGGCCAGAGCAAAAGCCAAAAAAGCGGCTGCAACTCCCGCGTCTTCAGCACCTGAAAATACTGAACCATCCTCTGCTGATAATGATTCAAGAGAAGCCCAGCGTAAGGCAAAAATTGCCGCAGCAGTAGCCAAAGCTAAAGCCAAAAAACACGCCGCAGACGAAACCAGTAGTCAGACGGAAGAACCAAACAGCGAACCCGTTGCGCCAGCGCAGCAGGAAGAGTCTGCCGAAGCACAACGCAAAGCCAAAATAGCCGCAGCTGTAGCCAAAGCTAAAGCGAAAAAACAAGCCGCTGACGAAACCAGTAGTCAGACGGAAGAACCAAACAGTGACCCCGTTGCGCCAGCGCAACAGGAAGAGTCTGCCGAAGCACAACGCAAAGCCAAAATTGCCGCAGCTGTAGCCAAAGCTAAAGCGAAAAAACAAGCAGCCCAAGAGCCCGACGATAACGCTGCACAGACTGACAATGAGCCGGCCTCAACCGCTGAAGAGGAAGACTCCCCCGAAGCTCAGCGTAAAGCAAAAATTGCGGCAGCCGTCGCCCGGGCAAAAGCCAGGAAGGTACAGCGAGAAGCGCAGCACAATGGCTCAGAGGATAACGAATAACCATGAAGTTAGTTTTATCGAGCTCTCCACACCAGCATGTGCAACGCAGAACCGATCAGGTCATGCGATTAGTCATCTATGCCATGGTGCCTGGCGTTATCGCCCAGCTCTACTTTTTTGGCTGGGGCGTTTTGGTGCAAATGATAATTGCCCTTGTCACCGCATTGGTCTGTGAAAGTGCGATTGTAGCGTTAAGAAAACGCCAGATTGGCCAGGCGCTGCAAGACTACAGCGCAGTGGTAACCGCGCTGCTACTGGCGGTAAGTTTGCCGCCATTATTGCCCTGGTGGATGACCGTTATCGGGACTTTCTTTGCCATCGCAGTGGTCAAGCAGCTCTACGGCGGCCTGGGTTTTAACTTGTTTAATCCGGCTATGGCGGCCTATGTGATGCTACTGATCTCCTTTCCTGCCGCCATGAGCAGTTGGTTACCACCGGGTGAGCTGGCCGCTCATGCCGTTACCTTCAGCGATGTCGTCAGCGTGATTTTCTCCGGATACAGCAGTAGCGGTTACGATATTAATCAGCTCAGAGCTGGCGTGGATGGTGTTACCATGGCTACGCCTCTGGATTACGTAAAAACCCAGTTAAGTCAGGGGTATACCTATTCTGAAGCCATCCGACATCCGCAATTTACCCAGAGCTTATGGTCATCGGCCAGCCTTGGCTGGAGCGCTGTTGCCCTCGCCTATACATTGGGCGGGCTGGTATTAATCCAACAACGTATTATCAGTTGGCATATTCCCGTCTCACTCATCGCAGGCGTTGCAGTAACCGCTACGTTTCTTTCGATGCTCAATGGCGATGTTTATGGTTCGGCATTGTTTCACTGTGTTAACGGAGCGGTGTTGTTTGGCGCTTTCTTTATTGCTACCGATCCGGTGTCTGCTTCTACGACCCCCAGGGGGCGGTTGATATTTGGAGCCGCTATCGGTTTTTGGACCGTCATTATTCGCACTTTCGGCGGTTACCCCGACGCCATAGCCTTCAGCGTGGTGATCATGAATATGGCAGTACCACTTATCGATTATTACACGCAACCCAAGGTTTACGGTCAGAAAAGTCCGGTTAAGAAAACTCAGGGAGAGTCCTGATGGCACTCAATAGCATGACTAAGAATGGCCTTATCCTTGCCGGATTTGCTTTGGTCACAACCGGCTTAATTGCTATTACCTTTGACGGCACCAAGCAACGTATTGCCGAACAGCGGGCACAGAAAAAGCTGGCTACCCTCAACGAGGTAGTCCCACCCGAGTTATACAATAACCCGCTGTATATGGACTGCATTACCCTGGATGCTCCCGCCCTTGGTGATGAAGCAAAATCAGTTTACCGGGCCCGCCTGGACGGTGCCGATACAGCATTGGCGATTGAATTTACCGCGCCCGATGGATATAGCGGTGATATTGACCTGATTGCCGGCGTCAGTGTAAATGGTGAAGTACTTGGTGTGCGGGTGTTAACTCATCAGGAAACACCTGGCCTGGGCGATAAAATTGAAATGAGCGTCAGCGACTGGATGCTGTCGTTTAACGGTAAATCCTATGATGAAGACCAGGCCAAACGCTGGCAGGTCAAAAAAGACGGTGGCCAGTTCGATCAGTTTACCGGCGCTACCATTACCCCCCGCGCAGTAGTAGGCAGCGTAGCGCGTACTCTGGCTTACGTAAAAGCTAATCAGTCTATGCTTTTCAATACGCCCACCAATTGCCAGGCAACCGCGCAGACCGGAGGACAGCATTAAGATGTTTAAACAGCTTACTATTGATGGTTTGTGGAAAAACAACCCTGCCCTGGTTCAACTACTCGGGCTTTGCCCTTTACTGGCCGTCACCTCAAGCGTTATTAACGGACTTGGACTCGGCCTTGCCACGGCTCTGGTACTTATCGGATCTAACGCTACGGTGTCGATAATACGTCACTGGGTAACCCCGGCCATTCGCATTCCGGTATTTGTCATGATCATTGCCGCTTTCGTGACAATTATTCAGCTGTTGATGAACGCGTTTACCTACGAGCTGTATCTGGCTCTGGGGATATTTATTCCGCTGATTGTGACAAACTGCGCCATTATAGGCCGGGCCGAAGCTTTTGCTTCCAAAAACCCTTTACCGTTATCGGCCTTTGATGGTCTGATGATGGGAACAGGTTTTACTGTTATTCTGGTGGTATTAGGCGGGCTACGCGAGTTTTTAGGCAATGGTACGCTGCTTAATGGAGCCGAACGCCTGTTTGGCGCTGGCGCCGAAAACTGGAAAATAACCATTTTCACTACCGACCATCCCTTCTTGCTGGCCATATTACCCCCCGGCGCATTTCTGGGAATGGGTCTGCTTATTGCTGTGAAAAATATTATCGATAAGAAAATGGCAGAGAAAGCCGCTGCCAGCGAAACGAAAACGGTTGTCCGGGCACGGGTAACTGCAGAGAGTTAGATGTAATGAATAAAGCTAAACGACTGGAAATACTAACCCGTCTGCGTGATGCCAATCCGCACCCAACCACTGAACTCAATTTTTCCAGCCCCTTTGAACTGCTGGTAGCGGTAACGTTATCTGCACAGGCTACTGATGTCAGTGTCAACAAAGCGACTGACAAATTATTCCCGGTTGCCAATACGCCTGAGGCCATTTTCGCACTGGGTGTGGAGGGCCTGAAAGACTACATCAAAACCATTGGTTTATTTAACTCTAAAGCACAAAATGTCCATAAGCTGTGCCAGATCCTCATTGAACAACATAATAGTGAAGTACCAGAAAGTCGTGAAGCACTGGAAGCCCTGCCCGGCGTGGGCCGCAAAACCGCTAATGTGGTACTGAATACCGCGTTCGGGTGGCCAACCATTGCTGTAGACACCCACATTTATCGCGTATCCAATCGCACTAAATTCGCCATGGGTAAAAACGTCGACAAGGTAGAGGAAAAGCTGCTAAAAGTCGTACCTAAAGAATTTAAGGTAGATGTGCACCACTGGCTGATTTTGCATGGCCGCTATACCTGTATCGCCCGCAAGCCACGATGTGGTTCGTGCATAATTGAAGACTTGTGTGAATACAAAGATAAGACTGAATAACAATACGTCTTTTTAAGTCGAGTAGCAGAAGTACTAATAAATGCCACTCAACACAAGCAACATTGATCAGCTAATACCGCATTCCCTTACTTCAATTCTAACATTCTACACTTTTTGTAGAGTGTTGCTTAGGGACCCAGCACTGTCTATTATATGAACAACACCAACTTTTTAGCAGTAAAATAGAACAGATTTTAAGTGAGGTATGTCTGCCACTAAGAAACCCTAATATTCAGAGAGCAACGCCATGAAAATTAATTTTATATTTGTAAGCTTGCTGTGTTCTACCTTAATAGCCTGTAGCCCTAAACCTGAGTTACCCAATTCTGAATTTTTCGACGTAATGAATTCGCCCATAGGCTCTGTTAATTTTCCTAGTAGCTGCAACGCTGCTGCAGCCCCTTTAGTCGAGCGAGCAGTGGCATTACTTCACCACATGATGTACGACGAAGCTGAGTTTTTGTTTAGCAATGCTCTGGTTGAAGACAAAAACTGTGCTATCGCCATGTGGGGCAGAGCAATGAGTAAAATCCATCCGCTATGGCCTGGGAATCCGTCTGCACAGGACTTACAAGAAGGTGCATTTTTAACCGAAAAGGGCCTCAATATTGATGGTAGTACAGAGCGTGAAAAAGCTTATTTGATGACGACTCATGCGTACTTTAATTCTGGCGGCAGTAAATTGAATCGACTTAAAAAATTCGAAGCGGCTTGGAAG